>JANMLJ010000305.1:0-3128 GCA_031372465.1 Chitinophagaceae bacterium
GTCGTTGGTAGGCTGTAACCTGCTGTTGAATGATAGCACTTGCGCTTGCTCCTTTTTATCAGCTATTCTTGTGAAAGGAAACATCAATAGATATTAAAAGACCATACAAATTATATGAATAAAATCAAAACTAGCTGAATATGAAAAAGATCATTCTTCCTGTAGCGATCCTGCTTATTGCAATTGTTGCAACGGCTCAATTAGATATCCCTTCCGTGGGATTTAATCCAAGAGCAACCATTTCCGAAGAAGTGGGTATTACCAGTATCGGCATTAAATATGCAAGACCGGGTGTAAAGGGCCGTGAAGGAAAAATTTGGGGAACCCTCGTTACAAATGGCTTTTCCTATTTCAATTTTATAACCAATAATATGAGCAGCCCGTGGCGGGCCGGTGCTAATGAAGCTACTGTTATCAGTTTTGAACATGATGTAAAAATAGAAGGCAGAGAATTAAAGGCAGGCACATATGCCCTGTTTATGGCAATGGGGACAGACAGTGTTGTATTGATCTTTTCAAGGCAAGCCAATGCATGGGGTAGTTTTTATTATAAAGAGGAAGATGATGTGTTAAGGATAAAAGTTAAACCCATTGCTCTTGACAAGACGGTGGAATGGTTGAAATATGAATTCATCGAACATAAAGAAAAAAGTTGTGTCATTGCTATGCAATGGGAAAAATTATCTGTGCCGTTTAAAGTGGAAGTGGATGTCTATCCTATTGTTCTTGCCCGATTCAGAGAAGAACTTACAAGCTCCAAAGGTTTTGCCAGCGCCAACCTGCTTCAGGCCTCCATGTATTGTTTTGACAATAATATTAATCTGGAAGAAGCCCTGAGTTGGGCGAAAAGATCAGTAACCGGGCAACCTTTTGCTCAGTCTGGTTTTGACGTTTACAAAAACCTGGCAAACGGGTATGAAAAATCTAATCGGCTTTCACAAGCTGATTCAGTGATGAGTGAAGGATTAGCTATCGCAACCATCAATCAGTATATAAGTTACGGAAGAAAATTAATTACACAATTGAGAAAGGAAAAGGCGTTGGATATTATGCTGGCTGCAAAAGCAAAATTCGGTGATGTATATGCAGTTACTAATGGGTTATCGTATGCTTATTCCGCCATCGCTGATTATAAAAAAGCACTAGAGTATGCAAACAAAGCATTAAGCCAGGTGCCTGCCCCATTTTTAAAAACCAGTATTACTGCCAATATGGAGAAACTGAAAGCAGGGAAGGATATCAACTAATATTATTGTATCAAAATAATCCATTCATACATAGAAATGAATGAAACAAGCTATGTTATGTAAACTTATTTACTGCAATTGTTTCAGCTGATCAACATCTAAAATCAACATATGAATCAGGTAATAAAATTCGGAGAAGAAGTAAATGGATATAACATTCCTGTATTAAATGAAAGAGAGATCAGAGCAGCAGCAGGTATACTGTTTTTAGCTACGTTTATCTCTTTAATGCTGATCCTGTTCAAAAACAATTTTTTACCCATTAAGTATGTTATCACCCTATTTCTTACTGATTTTATCATTCGGGTGTTTGTCAGCCCCAAATTTTCTCCCACATTAATAATAGGCCGCCTGATCGTGAGGAATCAGAACCCTGAATATGTGGGGGCAGCACCCAAAAAGTTTGCCTGGATAATTGGGGTAGTATTGTCAGCTACCATGTTCATTCTTATGGTGGTGGTTAATTCCTATAGCCCAATTACGGGTATTATCTGCCTGGTATGCCTGCTATTCTTGTTCTTTGAATCAGCGTTCGGAATATGTTTGGGATGCAAATTTTATAACTTGTTTCATAAAGAAAAAACGCAATACTGTCCCGGCGAGGTTTGTGATAGCAAATCAAAACAGGAAATTCAAAAAACTTCCTGGGGCCAGCTATTGATTGTTCTTGTATTTATTATCTATATTTTTCTTACAGCCTTTCTGTTTAATGATACGTTTAAAGAAAAGCCCTATGACTTATTTGGAATTTTTAGTAAAGCACCATCCAACCAGAAGATGCATTAATATATATCGCCTCCACTCCCTTCTTCCATCTTTGCTTTCATGAAAAGGAAGTAGATTTGTTATTGATCATCTTAACATCTTTACATGAAAGCGGTTGTTTATACAAAATACGGCACCCCGTCTGTACTTCATTTGCAGGAAGTGGAAAAACCAACTCCTAAAGAAAATGAAGTGCTCGTAAAAATTTACACGGCATCAGTCAATTCCTGGGATTGGGATCTGTTGATGGGAAAACCATTCCTCGTTCGTGTAATTGGCGGCTTATTTAAACCCAGGCACAAAATATTAGGCGCCGATATTGCCGGAAAGGTGGAAGCAGTGGGTAATAGTGTTAAAGAATTTAAGCCCGGCGATGAAGTGTTTGGAGATATCGCTGGTAGTGGATTTGGTGGATTCGCAGAATATGTGGCTGTACCGGAAAAATTATTAGCGAAAAAATCTTCTTCCATGACTTTTGAACAGTCGGCTTCTTTGCCTCAAGCTGGCCTCCTTGCTCTGCAGGGACTTCGCTATAAGGGAACCATTAAGCAGGGTGATGAACTATTAATCAATGGTGCTGGTGGTGGTGTAGGCACGATTGGCTTACAGTATGCAAAATTATTGGGAGCAGTGGTAACCTGTGTAGATAAACCGGAGAAATTTAAAATGCTTCAATCCCTGGGTGCTGATTATTTTATCGATTATACAAAAGAAGATTATACCAAAAATGGTAAGCAATATGACCGGATACTCGATGTTATTGCACATCGCAATGTTGCTGATTATAAACGGGCACTAAAACCCGGGGGCATATTTGCGATGATTGGGGGATCAATGGGCGGTCTTTTATTACAATTCATTTTCATTTGGCCCATTCTTTCCAAATTCAGCAATAAAAAGTTAGGTTTAATGGGATATAAGCCAACCAGAAAAGATCTTGAATACCTTAACCAGTTAGTGGAAGAAGGCAAACTGGTACCGGTTATTGACAAGTGTTATGCTTTAGTGGAAGTGCCGGCTGCTTTTCAATATTTTAGTACCGGAAATATTAAAGGAAAAATCATTATCAATATTTTTGAGAGCAAATAATGCAGACAAGTCATTCACTTTTTGCTT
>JANMLJ010000406.1:0-2824 GCA_031372465.1 Chitinophagaceae bacterium
AGCGAACCATTTATAAATAAAGTAGCAGATAGCGGACTAATAACAATTGACCTGGAAAAATATTATCCAAAAGGGGAGACGAAAGTTTTTGATCTTAAGAATTATTTATTTATGGAAATGATTCTTAAAGAAAAAGATTTCAGGGAGTCATTAAAAAATACCGACTGGTCAGTCTATCAAAATAAAAATATTGCACTTATCTGTTCGGTGGATGCCATCATTCCTGTTTGGGCCTGGATGTTAGTTGTCACTTACCTGCAACCGGTAGCCAAAGACATTGTAATGGGTGATGAAAAAGAATTGCATAAAAATCTTTTCATAAAAAATATTTCACAGGTTGATATGAATGAATTTTTAGATAAACGGGTGGTGATTAAGGGATGTGGCGAAACGCCCATCGATGATTATGTTTATATGGAAATAACAAAACTGTTACGGCCTGTTGCCAAAAGTATTATGTACGGAGAGCCATGCAGTACGGTTCCGGTGTATAAAAAAAGATGATGGTTAATAGCGCATGGTTGATAGATGGAAGCCGGACTTTTAACTATGAACGATTGGCCATGAACAATGAACAGCCTAAAACCAACCCCGCTTTTTAAAAATATATAACATAAATGCAGGAAAAAGAATCAGCACTCCTACCGTTGCATAAAAACCCCAATTATTATCTGCAAAAGGAATCGTTTTAAAGTTCATACCAAAAATTCCAACGATAACTGTAGGTGGGCCTAGCAGGCAAGTAACAATAGCCATTACTTTCATTACTTCATTCATTTTCAGGTTCACATTGTTTATATGAAGATCCTGCAGGCTTACCATTATATCACGATAGTTCTCTGAAAGCTCACTGGCCTGAATAATATGATCATAAATATCTTTATAATATTTGGTATGGCGCGCTTCGAGCAACTCGCTTTCGCTTCGGAGAAAACCATTCACCACCTCCCGGACAGGAGAGAAATTTCGCTTTAATACGATCAGTTCTTTGCGTAGGTGTGTAATACTCGCCAGGGCTTTGGTGTTGTTTCCTTTTGTTACCTCTTCTTCTACCTCCTCAATATGATCACCCAACTTTTCCATTACAATAAAATAATGATCCACGATCATATCAAGTAGAACATAACAAAGAAAATCTGTTGGGCGTTGTCTTATTTTGCTGTTGGCCATTCTCAGCTTTTCCCGAAGGGTAGTAAAAACATCACGATGTGCATCTTCCTGGAAACTGATCACAACATCTTTGGACAGAATGATACTGATTTGTTCCTGCTCCACGGAATGAGTCTCTTCATTATAAAAAAGCATATTGAGCAGGCAAAAAATACTATTCTCCTCTTCATCCAGTTTGGGGCGTTGATTAATACTGAGAATATCTTCAATCATCAGCGGGTGAATATCAAAATGGGTGCAGATAGATTCTACATCATTTTTCCGTAGCCCGTCTACATTGATCCAGGTATTACGACCACTGGTTTTGTAAGAAAAACAATTATCAATAGAAGTAAACCTCCTTTCATCCAACTCTGTTGCATTGTAATCAAAAACGGATATAATTACCTCCTTAGCCTCTTCCCGGTGAGGAATGATAGTTGGATTGGCCGAAAGAATTTCTTTTGTCCGCCTGGGAGCAAACAGGTTGGCGGGGTTTAGGAATTTCAGGTATTTTTCAGGACGAAGTTTTTCCATGTTCATAGGGGGAAAGTTAGGAAAAGAATTGCATTTAATTTACACACTACTGAGGATTAGAGTTTTTGATATAAAGCCCTTAGCTTTTCGCCAGTCATTATTTTCTCCCAATCTTTTCCAAGCGCATTTTCCCATAAAGGTTTCATGCCCAAAGACACTCCGATCATTTTATCAATATCCTCATCACTTAATCCCTTACAGATGCCCGCGGGTATTTCAATCTTATTTTTTTCAACCATATATTTAAATTCTTTGACACCAGCCGGATAAAATTCTTCCAGCTGATTCATTACAATACAATTGCCGATGCCATGTTTGGTGCCGAGTAAATAGCTAAGACCATAACTCACCGCATGTGCCACACCAACCTGTGAATAGGCAATACTCATTCCTCCGGCATAAGAAGCCATCATTAACTTATCATCACAATCATTATTCCAGATGTTATTATTATTAACAAATACATCACGGCAAAGCTGAAGGGCCTTTTCCCCATAACTTTTACTGAATTCATTCAGGTAAGTTCCTTCCAGACTTTCAATACAATGAATATAACAATCCATGCCTGTATAGAATCGTTGATTAACAGGTGCGTTTGCCGTGAGTTCAGGATCTAGAACAATCTGATCAAAAGGGGTGAAGTCAGAATTCATGCCCAGCTTTTTTGTTGGTCCGGTTAAAACAGTTGTTCTGGATACTTCTGCACCCGTGCCACTAAGTGTGGGTATGCCTGTTTTATACACGCCAGGATTTTTTACCAGGTCCCAGCCCTGGTAATCGGCAGAAGAGCCGGGATTGTTCATCATCAATGAAACGGCTTTGGAAAGATCCATGGCAGAGCCGCCTCCAATACCGATAATACCACTTACGGTTCCAAATTCATCTTTGAGTTGATTGGCAAGGCTATCTACATACGATGTTTTGGGCTCATAGGTAACATCAACAAAAATTACTTTATCGTTAGATCGTAAAGGAATACGATCGGCTAATGGTTGACCATCGAAAAAATGGTCAACCAAAAAGACCATTGGCTTTTCACTCTTGCGGTGAGGTGCAATGATTTCATCTAATTGGTTAAAACTGCCGCGGCCATACACTACATAGCCGACCATTTTGAAGTTTCTGAATTTCATAAGTT
>JANMLJ010000401.1:0-3574 GCA_031372465.1 Chitinophagaceae bacterium
GGTGTTTATCGCTCAATGGATGGCGGTAAAACCTGGAAAATGATTTTATTTGAAAGTGATAAAAGTGGTTGTATTGATTTGGTGATGGATCCATCCGATCCTAACACATTGTATGCATCCATGTGGAACCGTATCCGCCGCCGCTGGAGTGACCCTGTGCCGGAAGACGGGGATCATATTTATAAAACTACGGATGGTGGTAATTCCTGGAAGATTATTAGTAAAGGATTACCGGATACAAAAATGACCGGTCGGATTGGGTTAGCTGTTTCTTATTCCAATCCGAATGTACTGTATGCCTTTGTAGATGATCATAATAAAAAAAGGGATCCTAATCCGGGTGAGAAAGATTCCTACCAGAGAAATGTTCAGAAAGTGGTAATCGGTGGCGCTATTTATCGAAGCAATGATAAAGGAGAGACTTGGGTGAAGATGTCGGAGATACATGATTTTTTCAAACCCTTTTCTGGTACCTATGGTTGGGTATTCAGCCAGATAAGAGTGGATCCGAAAGATGAAAATGAAGTTTATGTACTGGGAGTATCGATGGGAAAATCAACAGATGGTGGAAAAACCTGGAAACAGTTTCAACCTTCCGACAAAACCAGTGAAGATATTCATGGAGACAATCATGCCATGTGGTTTGATGCTGAAAATCCTGATAGAATTATACTAGGAAATGATGGTGGTGTAAGTACTACGCTCGATGGCGGGAAAATTTGGAATAATTTTTTTGATAAACTTCCTACTACTCAGTTTTATACTGTTACCTATGATATGCAGTCACCTTTTAATGTGCTTGGCTCCATACAGGATGAAGGAACATACAGCGGTAGTATCAGCAACACGTTTGGTAAGTCACAAGATTCTTCTGTTCGCTCCTGGAATTATGCGCCCGGGGGAGAGGGCACTCAAATACAGGTTGATCCTGATAGCTCGAATATTGTTTTTTCCAGCAGCTATTATGGCAGACTAATGAAAAGTAATATGGGTAAAAAAGGAAGGAGGGATCAGAGTAAACCTATTGAAATGTTCAGTGTTGGTGCTATTGACTCGTTGCGGGGAGAGTGGCTTGCTGGTACATTGATGTCGAAATTTAATAGTAAAGTTATTTATCACGGGTTGCAGCATTTATATAAATCTGCTGATGGAGGTGATAGCTGGAAAATGATCAGCCCCGATCTTTCTAATAACGATAAAACGAAAATGGGCGTATATCCCTATCTGATCTATCACCAGGCAATAACCGCTATTACAGAAGGAGATAAACCAGGCGTTGTGTATGCAGGCACAGATGATGGACGTTTATGGTTAACCATGGATGATGGTGGAAGCTGGAAAGAAATAACTAAAGGACTACCCGTAAATAAACATGTGATAAAAATCACCACTTCAGCTTTCAATGCCAGCAGGGTTTATGTGGTACTCAACGACAGAAGAGAAGATAATGCTATGCCTTATATTTATGTTTCAGAAAATTATGGCAATACCTGGAAGCCAATCACTGGTAACCTTCCGCCTTCTCCGGTAAATGTGCTTATTGAAAACCCTGATAAAGCCGGTGTGTTGTTTTGTGGAAATGATTTGGGTGCATATATGAGTAAAGATTATGGAAAAATATGGATTTGTATTAATGGCAATATTCCCGCTTCCGTTTCTGTGAATGATATGTTTATTCATCCAAAAGAAAAGAAACTGGTGTTAGGAACTTATGGAAGAGGCGTTTATGTAATGGATGATTTATCAAAACTTCAGTAAGGTAATTATATGAAACAAATTTTCAATTGTATCGATGCGCATACCTGTGGAAACCCTGTTCGTCTTGTTAAAGAGGGTGGACCTGTATTGCAGGGAAAGAACATGAGCGAAAAACGGCAACATTTTCTCCGGGAGTATGACTGGATACGGACAGGGTTAATGTTTGAACCAAGGGGACATGACATGATGAGTGGAAGTATTTTGTATACACCACATGACCCGGCAAATGATGTAGCTGTCCTGTTTATTGAAACAAGCGGTTGCCTGCCGATGTGCGGACATGGAACAATCGGCACCATTACTATTGCCATAGAAGAAGGACTGATCAAACCAAAAATACCGGGTATTGTACGAATGGAAACACCGGCAGGGCTTATAATGATTAAATATATGAAGGACGACAATCAACAGTCGATCGTCGACAGCAGCTCGTCGAAGGTAAAGAGTGTCCGATTAACGAATGTGGCTTCCTTTCTTCATTCAACGGATTTATTATCTTCGTGTAATGGTCTGGGTGAGTTGGTATTTGATGTTTCTTACGGTGGAAATTTTTATGCTATCATTGATGTACAAAAAAATTTTAAAGGACTGGAGAATTATTCTGCTGACAAATTAATCGCATGGGCCAGGGAATTACGAAAGAATATTAATGCAAAGTATGAATTTATACATCCGGAAGATGAAACGATAAAAGGGTGCTCCCATATTTTATGGACAGGAGCAGTATTGGATAAAAATTCAACAGCAAGAAATGCGGTGTTCTATGGGGACAAAGCAATCGACCGTTCTCCCTGCGGTACAGGAACCAGTGCAAGAATGGCGCAATGGTATACAAAAGGAAAATTGAAGAAAGATGATGAGTTTATTCATGAAAGTATTATCGGCAGTAAATTTATAGGAAGGATAGAAGAAGAGTTGACATTGGCAGGTAAGCCAGCTATCCGGCCGTCTGTAGAAGGTTGGGCAAAAATTTATGGATATAACACTATCTGGATTGATCGGGAAGATGATCCATATGCGTTGGGGTTCCAGGTAATTTAGTGAATGGTGAATAGTGAATAGTGAAAAGTGAATGGTGAAAAGTGAATGGTGAAAAGTGAATGGTGAATAGTGAAAAGTGAATGGTGAATAGTGAAAAGTGAATGGTGAATAGTGAATAGTTAATGGAGATTTGTACATAAGTATTCACTATTGACAATTAACCATTGACTATTAACCATTGACTGTTGACCATTGACTATTGACCATTCACTCCGATTATCGAATGATTACAATAAAACAACTACCATGTCATCAAGAAAAAAATTTCTCTACCAGGCTTCCGCTCTTACGGCCGGAGCTCTTTTCGCTTCTGCAATGGAAAATAATGTCTTCGCAATTTTTAAAAATAGGGTTGCACCATCAGACCAGGTGAACATTGGAGCAATAGGTATCAATGGTATGGGCTGGTCTGATTTGAAGGCAATTTTGAAAGTGCCGGGTGTTAACCTGGTTGCTTTATGTGATGTAGATAAAAATGTATTGGATAAAAGAATGGGGGAGTTGAAGGCAATGAATATTGATGCTTCTAAAATAAAAACTTTCATTGATCACCGTAAACTGCTTGACTTAAAAGAAGTCGACGCAGTGATAATTGGTACGCCTGATCACTGGCATTGTTTGATAATGACAGACGCCTGCCAGGCCGGTAAAGATGTGTATGTTGAAAAGCCGGTTGGCAATTCTATTGAGGAATGCAGGATAATGATAGCAGCACAAAAGAAGTATAATCGTGTAGTACAAGCGGGTCAATGGCAACGAAGCCAGCAGCATTTCA
>JANMLJ010000412.1:0-10844 GCA_031372465.1 Chitinophagaceae bacterium
GGCAATATAAGGGGTTGGATGCCAGCCCTCATAATCATATTCGCATAATTTAGGATACCACTGGCTCATAGAGTACCGGACTTTTGTTGTTGGATTATCCCTGCCACTTCTTCGTATCTGCAGAGGAACCTGCGCTTCAAATTCCATATCAAACACTACTTTTGATTTCGGCAAAATAGGTTTATCCAGCTTTACCTCCAGAATTGTTTCCTGCATCGTATAATTCTGTGGCCGGCCATTCATTTTTAATGAAATAATTTTCTGATAACCGATTTCATCTGGTTTCAGGTTAAAGATTCGGTCCGTTACCCGTTGATCCCAATCTGGTCTTCCACCACCACCAGTTATACTACCCTGCCGCCTGCTCCTGGTATCCATCATACTACCCGGCTGAAATGCATTGAAATAAAGATGATAAAAAACTCTTGTCAATGTATCTGAAGAATTATTACTGTATTCCAGTTTCTGTTTACCGGTAAACTGGTTGGTCTGCACATTCATATCAATATTCATGATATATTTCACCCGCTGCTGCCAGCGGTCAGGTTGGGCTAAACAATCAGAGGATAATTGAAAAAGGATAATTGAGAAAAAGAAAAATATTTTCATGTGTTTATTTTTTATTTTAGTAGCCACATGGAATTCGCCTATAATAATCATTACCTTTTGGGATGATTCTACTTATGGCTCATTTCATGTATTATTAATTGAAGTGGTAAATTTCGCTAAATAGATGTTATGGCAAAAACAAAGTTAATGGATGGTCATCCTTTTGTTTCTTATTCCAAAGAAACTTATCCTGGAGCAAAAATGCTTGAAAAAAGCAAAGAATTTTATGAATGGTTAGATAAACGGAGAACAGTCAGAGATATCCAGGATAAACCTGTATCCAGAGAAGTAATTGAAAATATTTTACTTTCCGCCTCCACTGCACCAAGTGGTGCACATAAGCAACCCTGGACATTTTGTGTGGTAAGTAACCCGGATTTAAAAAAACAAATAAGAACAGAAGCAGAAAAAGAAGAGTTTGAAAGCTATAATGGACGTATGCCTGCAGAATGGTTGAAAGATCTGGGACCATTACAAACTGACTGGAAGAAAGAGTTTCTTGAAACGGCTCCTTACCTGATAATTGTATTTAAAAGAAGTTATGAAGTAGAGATTATCTCCGTCGGAGATATACAGACTTTGCATAAACATCAGAATTATTACGTAACGGAGAGTTGTGGCATTGCCTGTGGTTTTTTATTAGCCGCCATTCATCATGCAGGGTTAGTGGCGCTTACCCATACCCCTTCTCCAATGAATTTTTTGTCAAAAGTGCTGAACAGACCTGAAAATGAAAAACCATTTTTACTAATCCCGGTTGGTTACGCCGCTCAAGAATGCTGGGTGCCGGATTTAAAAAGGAAACCTATTGAAGATATTGCTAACTGGTATTAGAAAAGGCAATAGCAATCAACCTGCATGCATTTACAGGAATTGGAAACTGCCGCTAAATGGAAAAATGATGAAACTGATTTTACAATGCAACAGTAGTTCTTACCAGTCTGCCTTCTGTATTAAAAAAAAGAAACTTTTTTTCTATATCATTTTTCTCCACTTTCAAACGGTATTGAATCACATAGCCGGGCAGGTATAATACTTTAACTTCAAGCACTTGTCGGCTGGCATATTTGCTTTTTGAAAACCCTTCTCTTATATCCGTAGTTAATTTATCAAATGTCCATTCTTTTAGTGTCCATTTCCAGGTTCCCTTGTTATTGTATTCAGCATTCAATGAATTACTGTCTTGTTCAAACCGGGCATTTACGTTCACCACATCATTTTGCCATTGTACATTTTTAGCATCCGGGTACTGTTTGAAAAAATTTTCTTTCGCCTGTTCCGGAATAGAAGTGACCTGTGCAAATACAGCTGATGAACTTAATAATAAACTAAAAATTACAACTAAACGATTCAGTTTCATACTTGGTGGTTTTAAATGAATAGGTTTTATACGAAATAATAATGCCGAAATTAATATTTTCAAGTTAAAATAATTATGTAACACAGTGTAATAACTACTTTTATGGCTTACCTGCTACCACTATAACAATTTCTCCTTTCACTGTCTTCTCTTTAAAGTATGCAGCTACTTCTTTTAACGTGCCTCTTTTATGTTCTTCAAACATCTTTGTCAGTTCACGACTTACACTGCATTGACGGTTTTCCCCAAAGTAAGTACTGAATTCTTCCAATGTCTTTACTAACCGTAAAGGTGATTCATAAAAAACTAAGGTCCTCTCTTCTTCTGTTAAATATTTCAATAAAGTTTGCCTTCCTTTTTTCAACGGAAGAAATCCTTCAAAACAAAACCGGTTAGTGGGAATGCCGCTGTTGACCAATGCCGGAACAAAAGCAGTAGCACCGGGCAAACATTCCACCTTCACCCCAACTTTGATACATTCACGAACTAATAAGAATGCCGGATCAGAAATGCCGGGAGTACCTGCATCTGTAACGATGGCTATCTTTTTCCCTTCCAGCAACTGATTGACTAAATGCTGCAGCACTTTATGTTCATTGTGTTGGTGATACGGAGAAAGATGTTTGGTAATCTGATAATGATTGAGCAGATGAGAAGTCGTTCTTGTATCTTCTGCCAGAATAAAGTCAACTTCTTTTAATACTTCAATAGCCCGAAGGGTAATGTCTTTGAGATTGCCGATTGGTGTAGGAACTAAAAACAACATAGTTAATTCGTTAATTAGTTTATTGGTTTATTAGGCTATCAGCGGTAGTAATAACACTTTGAATTAAAACCCCGATTAACAAGTTAACCGATAAACTAATTAACCTCCACCTCAAAATACTCCATCACCGGATTAGCCAATAATTTTTTGCTGGCCTCTTCCGCAATTTGCTTTGCCATATCCGGAGAATCTGCATTTACCTGCAGGGTGATATTCTTTCCAATTCTTACATCTTCTACTCCACTGAGTCCTAGATTTTCTAATCCACCCATTACGGCTTTGCCTTGCGGGTCTAATAATTCTTTTAGCGGCATTACTTTTATCTGAACGGTATAGGTCATGATCTGTTGTTTTTAAAGAGCAAAGATAAGCGAACGGCGGAAAGTGGCTACTATCAAACGAAAATAGAAGTTGAGTGAATCAAAATTTTCAGAAAGTTTTGTTGATGTAGTATGTATTCAAGTCTGAAATATATCGAGTGTTGGTAATGCAATAGTCCCTAAAATTATATTATTTGCTATAAATTCTTGTTTAAACACCTTCAGGATGCTTGAAAGAGAATTTATCGCTCATTGCTTTTTAATTCTCTTAATATCAGCTTCTATCTCTTTAAGGCTCTGTTCTTTTTCCATTGCTTTTTGTGCCAGCTTATATTTTTCAAATTCTTCGGTTGATTTTTCCAGGGCTGCTCCGTGGCTTATTTTTCCTGCATGGGTTAATAGTTCCCTGCCATTGAGTTGCAAAATACTGTCTAGCCGGCTTATCCAATCCTGCATATACATGGGTGTTCGCTGCCGGGCCATGGTTTCCGCAAAAGCTAAATATTGCTCCACCAGTAAACCCAATAATTTTATTTCATCGTCTTTTAAATAATTCTTGGCAATACTTATTTCTGTTTTTTTAATGGAGTCAGTATGCTTTTTAGCGAAAGATTGCATGCCTAATAATGGCAAGCTGGCATCCACCCGGCGATACACCAATTCAGCCGCTGTTTGCTCACTAATAGCCCAGAGCAATTTGTTTTGCACTATTTTAAAAAAGGCAATTGTTTTTTCATCTTTTGCATCATAATCAATACTGGTGGTGTAGATGTCCTTTATTTTCTGATAAAAAAACCTTTCGGACAAACGTATTACCCTGATACGTTCCTGCAACTCATTGAAATAATTCATAGAGTTGCCCGTTTTAAAACGGTCGTCGTTAAGGACAAAACCTTTTATGATATACTCTTTAAGGCGTTGCGTTGCCCAGATTCTAAACTGAGTGCCTTGCAGCGATTTAACACGGTAACCGATAGATATTATTACATCAAGATTGTAGTATTTAACCTCTTTTTCTTGTGTTTTTCCTTCAATGGCACCGTGTGAAGTGGTATGTCGGAAATTCCGACACACCACATTTTCATCCAATTCTCCTTCACCAAATACATTTTGTATGTGCTCAGTTATAGTGGTTCTGCCATTACCAAATAATTCGGCGATTTGTGCCTGACTTAGCCATACCGTTTCATCTTCCAGCCTGACATCAATCTAAATAGTGCCATCCTGATTTTGATAAAGTATGATTTCTCCAGTACTCATAACTTTTCAATTGCTATTCATTTAAAAAAATTGCCTCTGTGAGTTTGCCATTGTTCGCTTAATCTAAATGTATCATTTTCCCATTGTTGGTCTGAATAACAACGACAAAATAACATAGGCCAGCACAATTACCGGTGCCGCCAGCCATTTTAAAATCACGACAGCTGCAATGGCTATAAAGACCAGTAAATATTTCGGCAAATTAGTCTTAAGGCTAAAATTCTTAAACTTCAAGGCCATTAACGGCAATGTAGAAACCATGAGCCAGGAAAAAAGTAGAATCAACCCGTATAAAAACCATTTATTGAGCAAGAGATTTTGTACCCAGGGTTCATTTACATTCCAGTAGATTAATGGTAATGAGGCAAAAAAGATTCCAACAGCCGGTACCGGCATACCTTTAAAAGAATATGACTGGCTGGTATCCAGATTAAATCTTGCTAACCTCCAGGCAGCGGCACCAGGCAAAATAAATGCTGGTAATAACCACCATAATGAAGTTTCAAGTCCACCAACTTCCTGGGCAAAACTAAGTCGGAGAAACTGGTAGATGATCAACCCCGGTGCCACCCCAAAACTTACCAGGTCAGCTAATGAATCTAATTGTTTGCCCATTTCAGAACTGGCATTAAAAAGACGGGCCACAAATCCATCCAAAAAATCTACTACGGCAGCGAGACCGATAAATAAGGAAGCCATCCATATTTTTTCAGGAATGTATAACAACTCCGTGCCTTCGGAATCTACCGTTATCATAATGCCATTCTGCAATGTAAAGACAATAGCCAGGCAGCCGAAAACGAGATTGAGTAGTGTAAAAAGATTCGGAATTTGTTTCATGTGTTTATTATTATTTTATTAGCCACCCCGCTTTCTACGGGGCAGGCTATGGAATTCGCTGTAAATAATAAAAGTTAGGATAATCATTATAACGGCTCATTTCATCAGTAATAATTAAAGCAATTAAAATCCTGTTAATGCAGCATCTACTAAAAATTCTTTTACTTCATTTTCATTGACCTCATAGCCGGGCATAAATTCTACCTGTTCTTCAAAGCTGATACCTTCAAAATAATTAAGCTGTCCTCTGAATAATTTTTCACTGTATAAATCACCGAAAAATTCTGTAGCTTTTTGCGAAATCTTATTTATGCTATAATGCCCTTTAATAATAAAATACAAATCAAGATAGTCTTTCCACTTACTCCTTCTGCCCATTGCAAAGGCTTTCATAGCAGCTAAATCAAGCAAGTTGGGAATAGAAAGCCCATTCTCCAATAATACAGGATGTGGTATAGAATAGTCAAAATCAAAAAAAGTGAATTTTACATTCCTGCACACCAGGTTAAGTTGCCCCTCCCTGTTTAGTGTAACAATTATATCCTCGCGACGCTTTTTAAAAAGTGTTATTATTTTCTTGGGTTGAATTTTTCCTTGTTTAAACAAATCGAAATCTATTGATAAGCGGTGGCCTATATGAAATGCAATAGCCGTACCGCCAACCATATAAAATTCATTCTTGAATTTTGATAATAATGGGAGTAATTGCTTTTGCTCTTCATTAAAAATTTCAGGGTGCATACCGTTTAAAATACAACGTAAAATAATTTTGAAGCTCCGGAAAATAGTTCGTCCTGTTGCCCCATTGTTTTACCTGTTCAAAAAAAACAGCCGCTGCATTCTTTATTCCGACAATATTAAACAAGGCTTTTATATCTTCTTTGTCAGCATAGTTGATAAAAAATTCGAGCACCACCGGCAAAGGCAAATTCTCCTTTTCCAAGTCTTTTGAGTACCAGAAAAGATGAGCATTCTTCCGTATTAACGCCTTCAACTCAGGGCTGTTTTCCATGCTTTAAAGATACCGATTTTTGTTGAGGAATGAGTATGTCTGCTGTCCATGGTCCATAGTCCATTGCCAGTCGTTTACAGTACAAATAAACCTTCCAACTTTAGGGTTCTGCTGTGGACTATCGACTATCAACTTTGGTCTCTTCGACGTTATATTCCTTTAATGAATTTATTAAGGCCTGAATCATTTTTACCAATGTTTCAATCCTATTATACAAATTTGAAATTTGCTCTTCTATTAAATAAAGCCTTCGCTTTGCCAAAAATAAGCAACCTACCACTTCAAGGGCAGATCGGTTTGCAATGACCAAAAAGCGCCCAAATTCTTTATTAGATAAGCCGGTTGAACCTTCAACAATATTTAATGAAACAGAGTTAGCAGCCCTTCGAATCAGACTTGATAAAGAGTATAACTCATGTTTAGGGAAAGAATGGGCAAGCAAATCAATTTCATCTGTTAGTTCAAGTGATAGTTGCCATACTTTCAAATTCTCAAACTTAAACGCCATAAAGAAGTGTTTTAATTGTCGATGGTCGATGGTCCATAGTAGATGGTCCACAGTCCACAGACAAGTGCTGAAAGTTTAAACGTATAATCGAATTATATACCCAAAACATCTGACAAAGCTTTCATGCTCTTAATCGTTCGGACTCTACTATTGACTATCGACCGTGGACTATGGTCTTATTTCATCAACGCTTCAATCTCTTCCACTGTAATCGGAATATTCTTCATCAAATCTTTATTACCATTCTTAGTAATCCAGAAATTATTTTCTATTCGTATTCCCATTTGCTCTTCTTCTATATAAATGCCGGGTTCTATAGTGAAAATCATTCCTGCTTTTACAGGTTCTGTCCTGGTACCCAAATCATGCACATCAATACCAAGATGATGCGATATGCCATGGTATAAATATTTTCTAAACGCCCTGTTTTCCGGGTCTTCATTTTTTACATCCGATTTTCTTATCAACCCTATTTTTAAAAACTGCTGCGTGGCTTCCTCACCTACTTTATCTGTATAATCAATAATACTGATGCCAGGTTTTAATATACTTTTTGCATAATTATGTAAATGCAAACAGGCATTATAAACTGTTTTTTGCCTGCGTCCGAATTTTCCATTCACCGGTACTGTTCTGGTGAGATCTGCACAGTATCCACCATATTCTGCACCAAAATCCATTAAGATCAGTTCGCCTGCTTTGCATTCAGCATTATTGCTGACATAATGCAATGTTCTTGCTCTGTCGCCACTGGCAATAATACTTCCATATGCCGGACCTGTTGCACGTTGGCTTAGGAAGGAATGAAATATTTCAGCTTCTATCTCATACTCCATTACTCCCGGCCTGATAAATTGCAAT
Source organism: Chitinophagaceae bacterium (assembly GCA_031372465.1). Classification (GTDB taxonomy): domain Bacteria; phylum Bacteroidota; class Bacteroidia; order Chitinophagales; family Chitinophagaceae; genus JJ008. Next base: position 7,537 of record JANMLJ010000412.1, read on the forward strand.
AAGCGGCGAAAAGTAACTTCTGTAATATCCATTGCTTTTTGTAAAACTTCCACTTCTAAAGCAGTTTTAATTCCCCTCAACTCTTTCATGATCTTTGCTGCCCGAAAATAATTATGAAGCGGAAAGCGGCTTTTCATTTCATCAATAAAACGATATTCCCTTGTACGCAACAGGCTTGCTTTGCGGTCATTTTCATTGCTATCTAAATAAATATTTTCTGCCAAATGAATCATTGGTTGTAATAAACCATCAACACTATCTAACCAAACGATGGTTTTGATACCGCTTGTTTCCTGTGCTTCATGTACCCGCAATCTTTTGCCGTCCCATTTTTCTTTCATTTCATTGGGACGAACCAGTACCAGTACTTCCCGGAATTTTGGATCGGGGTTATCCGGAAAAAGAACAACCATACTATCTTCCTGTGTTACTCCACTCAGCCAAAACAAATCACTGTTTTGTTTGAAGGAATACGTAGCATCTCCGTTAGAAGAAACTTCATCATTACTTACAAAAATAGCAACGGAATTTTTCTGCATCTGGCTGACAAACCGTCGGCGATTCTCTATAAAAATGTCTTTGTTAAGCGGTAAATATTTCATAAATGTTGATTTAAAAAGCTACATACAGGTTGATAAAAGAGTTTATTATTTAGTGACTATCTGGATAACTGAACCTATGATCTATTTGAACCACATAGTTCATCGAAAACATAGGTTTTCACATAGAATTCTATGTGTTTATTCCTTCCCGATAGCTATCGGGAGTGGGCTATGTGGTTCCATTTTTAGGTTGCTTTAAACCGATAGTCACTTATTATTTTATTTAAAGGTACAAGCAAACTTATCAGCCAAATAACTTTCATCACAAAACTGGAAAACTGTATCATTATTAAAAAAAAATCAACATTTACCTATGTCCTTTCAAGAATTCTTAAAACAAAAGGATCAAAATGGATGACTACCAACAAATCTGCTAAAACTTTAGGTCCGTTTTAATGTGTACTACTAACACTTGTTTGTATTGAAATGATCTTGACCCCTACCTTTGTTCTTTCATCAAATTACGATTGCTTATATGTCAGTGCCAACCATTACAATACCTACAAAACATCTTTTGAAACTGGGATTACAAAATACTGAATCTATTCATTATCAACTTTCCCCGGAAGAATTAGTACAGGATGCTATTCGAATTGGCGAAGGTGTACTCAATGATACCGGAGCCCTGGTGATACGTACGGGTGAGTTTACCGGCAGATCGCCGAAAGACAAATTCATTGTAAAAGATGAAACAACTGCCGACTCCGTGTACTGGAATGACTTCAATATTCCGATCGAACAAAAATACTTCGACATTATTTTTAAAAAAGTAACGGATTATTTAGCCAATATTCCTGAAATATGGGTGAGGGATTGCTTTGCCTGTGCCGACCCACGTTACCGCTTAAATATCCGGGTAGTAAACGAAAAACCCTGGAATAATCTATTTGCTTACAACATGTTTCTTCGGCCAACGGAAGAAGAATTGGAAAATTTTGAACCTGAATGGCAAATACTGAGTGCGCCAGGATTGAAATTAGACCCAATAGAATGTGGTACCCGCCAATCGAATGCAGCAGCTGTTTCATTCAAACATAAAATGATATTGATTGCCGGAACTGGCTATACCGGAGAAACAAAAAAAGGGATCTTCACCATTCTTAATTACATCTTACCCCATGAAAAAAATGTATTGAGTATGCACTGCAGTGCCAATATGGGGGCCGATGGCGAAACTGCAATCTTCTTTGGATTAAGTGGTACCGGCAAAACAACATTAAGTGCCGATCCTAACCGCAAACTTATCGGGGATGATGAGCATGCCTGGACTTCTGACAATATTTTCAATTTTGAAGGTGGATGTTATGCAAAAACAATCAACCTGACAGAAGAAAAAGAACCGGAGATTTATCAGGCAATACGACCAGGTGCATTGGTAGAAAATGTTACTTTCTATCCCGGAACTAATAAAATAAATTTTGAAGATGGTTCCATTACGGAGAATACAAGAGTTTCCTATCCATTAGATTTTATCAGCAACGCATTGGAACCATCCATTGGCGGGCTGCCCAAAAATATTTTCTTTCTTACTTGTGATGCCTTTGGAGTATTGCCACCCATTTCTAAATTAACACCAGGCCAGGCGATGTACCAGTTTATTTCTGGCTATACTGCAAAAGTAGCAGGAACTGAAACTGGAATTACAGAACCCAAACCAACTTTCAGCGCTTGTTTTGGCGCACCCTTTCTCCCGCTACATCCTGGTAAATATGCTCACATGTTAGGTGAAAAAATGCAGGAACACAAGGTGAATGTCTGGATGATAAATACTGGCTGGACCGGTGGTCCATATGGTGTAGGTAGCCGCATGAAATTAAAATTTACGAGAGCAATGATAACCGCTGCACTAAATGGAGAACTGAACTCTGTTCAGTTCGAAAAAGACCCCATTTTCGGAGTCGCCATTCCTATGGAATGCCCGCATGTTCCAACCGAAGTATTAAACCCTATTAATACCTGGGAGGACAAAATTGCTTTTACAAAAAAGGCAAAATACCTGGCAGGTTTGTTTAATAAGAATTTTGAAAAGTATGCGGATGGCGTATCAGCAGATATTTTAGCAGCAGCGCCCAAGCCTTAAACTATAATTTTATTTTGTTGTAAGCTGATTATAGTTTTATTGATTATACCCCTTAAATCTTTGTGAACCACCCCGGTAAATTAACGGGGTTTTTCATTTATTTAACTATCAACGAAGCAGCTAATAAAATTTTTATTTCAACTTTACGTTGACAATTAACTATGAAATATTTTATTAACTATTTTCTGCTTTTTCTTTCTGCGACACCATTGGTATCATGGGGACAAAGCAACAGAGAAGAGATGCTTGACTGGAGTGATTCAAAAAAACTTACCTGGGCCGATTATAAAGCAAACCCTGATCCTGATAGCGATGCAGCGGCCTCTACCACTACTTATCTTCTCATTGATTATAAAATTACCAGCAGAAGTTTCAGCTATAAAATAGAATCCCGGTTTTCAAAAAGCCAATCCTGGGGTTTACATAAAACAGACTATATCCTAAGCCATGAACTAGGCCATTTTGATATTGCGGAAATTTTTGCCCGCAAACTGAATAAAAGAATGAGTGAATATAAATTCAATGCTAAAACCTACCAGAAAGAGCTGCAAAAAATATATGAAGACGTGACGAAAGAAAAAGAAGATATCCAAAACAAATATGACAAAGAAACCAACCACAGCATC
>JANMLJ010000423.1:0-3436 GCA_031372465.1 Chitinophagaceae bacterium
GGGTATATGGTGGCAGTATAAAAAATATTTTTAATACTATTAAGTATGGCACCAGTAAAGGGATGAGAAGCTGGAAAGATGATTTATCCGCCAAACAAATGGCACAGGTAGCCAGTTATGTAAAAACGTTGAGAGGAACAATTCCTCCAAACCCTAAAGAGCCACAAGGAGAATTGTATAAAGAAGAAACTGCTCCTGCTGCACCCGTGAAAGACTCTGCAGCTGGTGATAATAAAAAAGTGGTGATGAATAAGTGAATAGAAAAATAAATAATGAACAACCAAATTGAAACAAAACCCAACGAACAAGAAGAATCATTCCGGGACCGGCTTGCCACTGTAGATGGAAAAGGGAAACGGAAATGGGTATTTGCGCAAAAACCAAAAGGTCCATTTTATAATATCCGCACCTGGGTAAGCTGGGGTTTCTTTGCTTTATTTTTTGCGTTACCATTTATTAAATTGAATGGAAGACCTTTGTTTCTTTTTAATATCCCCGAAGCCAAATTTATCATTTTTGGAAAAATATTCTGGCCACAGGATTTTTTCATCTTCGGGCTTACCATGGTCACTTTTATCATCTTCATTGTATTATTTACTGCAGCTTTTGGCAGGTTATTTTGCGGATGGGTATGCCCGCAAACTATATTTATGGAAATGCTTTTTCGTAAAGTAGAATACCTGATAGAAGGGGATGCCGCTAAACAAAAATTATTGAAAAACGGACCCTGGACAGCAGAGAAAATAAGAAAGAAAATTACAAAACATGTTGCCTTCTTCTTACTGGCATTTATCATAGCCAACTTTTTCCTTGCGTATATTATTGGAATAGATGAACTGAAAGAAATAATCAGTGAGCCGGTGGGTGAACATATGGTTGGGTTCCTGTCTATTATTCTATTTTCCTTTATTTTTTATGGCGTGTATGCAAGTTTCAGGGAGCAGATCTGTACCGTAATATGTCCTTATGGCCGTTTACAAAGTGTATTGCTCGACAGGAACTCCATGATTGTAGCTTATGATCATAAAAGAGGAGAACCAAGGGATAAATATAAAAAAACTATCATTGCCGAAATAAATACCGGCGATTGTATTGACTGTTTTCAATGTGTAAAAGTATGTCCAACCGGTATTGATATAAGGAATGGCACACAAATGGAATGTGTAGGATGTACGGCCTGCATAGATGCCTGTAATAAAATAATGGAAGCTGTTCACAAACCAAAAGGTTTAATCCGTTATGCATCCGAAAATGGTATTACCGAAGGAAAAAAGCTCCGCTACACGGGAAGAATGAAATTTTACACGCTGTTATTAATTTTACTTTCCGGTATACTTGCCTTATTGCTTATAAGCCGGAAAGATATTGATGGTACCATCATCCGTACAAAAGGACTGTTGTACCAGGAAAGAGGTACAGACAGCCTTTCCAACCTATTTAATATTAAAGTAATTAATAAAACGCTTACTAATATGCCTGTTACCTTGCGTTTGGAAGAAGAGGCCGGCAAAGCAGGAAAAATTGAACTGGTAGGCGCCACCGATATTCACTTAAAGCAGGAAGACCAGGCCAGCGGTACATTCTTTGTAGTACTGCCAAGAAAATTTGTGACTAACCGAAAAATGAAAATACAAATAGGTCTGTATAATGGTGATAAAAAAATAACAACACTTCGTACAAATTTTGCAGGCCCGTTTGGAAAATATTAAATGACTATCAGCTTAAAGCAACTTTAAAAATGGAACCACATAGTACATAGAAACATAGGTTCCCACATAGAATTCTATGTGTGTATTCCTTCCCGATAGCTATCGGGAGTGGACTATATTTATGTGGTTCAAAAAGGTTGTAAGTTTAGTTATTCTGATTGTCATTAAAAATTAATTTATTAAAACAATTTTATTATGAACTGGGGAAATAAAATCTTACTCACCTTTATCGTATTCGGAGCAGGTATGTTCTATCTGGTTTACCGTTCCCTTTCTACTAATTATGAATTAGTGGAGAAAGATTATTATAAAAGCGAGCTCCGGTACCAGGAGGTAATTGATGGCAGCAACCGTGTTAATCAGTTAAATTCCCCGGTTATATTAGAACAGACTGCCAATGGTATCAATTTAGCATTACCAGCTGAAATGAAAAACAAGACCATCTCGGGAGATATATGGTTCTACTGTTCATACGATGCAAAAAAAGATAAAAAATTTCCATTAGCTATTTCACCGGAAGGAATGCAATTGTTTCCAACATCCACCATTTCACCAGGCCGTTATACGGTCAAGGTTAACTGGAATAATGAAGGAGTTAATTATTTCACGGAAAAAAACTTAACTGTTCTGTAATGATTTGGCCGGTAATGATAGCAGGTTTTACACTCGGTGCTGCAGGCAGCCTGCATTGTGTGGGTATGTGCGGACCGCTAAGTCTTGCTTTGCCGGTTCATTATTTATCCAACACAAAAAAATTCTTTTCCTTACTGCTGTATCAATTCGGAAGAATCATCACCTATTCAATAATTGGTTTACTTTTTGGATTAGCCGGCAGAAGAATTTATATCTCCGGATACCAGCAATGGTTTTCTATTGGAATGGGGATATTGGTTTTAACGCTGGCGTTCTTATATTTTTTACAGCAAAAAACTATTCATTTAAAATTTTTAAATCGTTTCTACTTTTTTGTTCAGCAGCAAATAAGCAGGTTATTAAAATCTGCCAGCGGGCCATCCGGCTTTTTATTACTGGGAATGGCGAACGGTTTATTACCCTGCGGTATGATCTATATCGCTTTGGCCACCACTTTATCTTTTACTGAAGTGGTACAAAGTGTCAGTTTCATGGCTATGTTTGGAGCCGGCACATTGCCTGCTATGATGTTGGTTGGCTATGCAGGTCAGTTGATAAAACCCAATTGGAGAAATTCATTGCAAAAACTAGTACCCGTATTTATTTCATTAATGGGGGTTTTGCTGATCTTAAGAGGAATGAACCTCGGCATTCCATTTATCAGTCCGGATCTGCCTTTCTCTCCCGGTGCTGCCGTTGTTTGTCATCCATAAAAAAATTTGGTGATTTATATCAGCCATCCATATGACTAATCTCAAGAAGAACGCATGCAATCAACATTACTTTTACCGCAAGAATATGCACATAAATGCTCATGTAAATGAGCAATTGTTGGTTTTTGTTTCAATGCCGACCCCCGGTTCCCCGGGGGTTTTTTTTTACCCCCATCCCCTAAAGGGGTGTAACAGTCCTCTATATTGAAAAGACCCTGACCTATCTTTGCGACTCAACAAATGAAGCTGACACAAGGCAATTTTATATGCACATTGATATTCTTACAGTTTTACAGGAATTATTGGAAAGTCCTTTTCAGCATAGCATGATGAAAAGAGCGCAGGAAAAAGGTTTACTTACTATACAGGTACACCAGCTCC
>JANMLJ010000456.1:0-18524 GCA_031372465.1 Chitinophagaceae bacterium
AATGCTGGGAACTGCTACCCAAAATAGAGTGATAAAGCAAATCCTATAACAGTGGGTAGTACGCTAATACCAATTATAGTTCTTAAATATGCCAATTTTTGAACCACATTAGACACATAAAACACATAAGACAAACACATAGAATACTCTATGTGTCAACCTATTGTTTCCTGTATTCCTATGTGGTAAAAGCAAAATGATTCTTTAATTTTTTTGTACTACCTACGAAGTATAAACGGTATAACTAAAAATACAGGCCTACAAATAAATGGCTTTGCATTCATTACGATACCTGTACATTATCACTTACTTCACTACTTGTTTCAACTACTGAATGTGTTTCAGCAGGTGTGATTTTTTTGAAAAATCTTTTTTGAAAAAGCAGGAGTGTTATTACACCAATCGAAATAGATGCATCTGCAATATTAAAAATTGCACTGAAAAATTCAAACTCATCACCCCCTACAAAAGGTATCCAGGAAGGGAAGTGTCCTTTAAATATTGGGAAATAAAGCATATCAACAACACTTCCATGTAGAAATGATGAATAACCATTGGAAGAAAATTCAGCAACACCTGAATATTGTAAATAATCTATGATGGCAGGATCATACTTCAATCCTTTATCGAAAATCATTCCATAGAACATGCTATCGATTAAATTACCCAATGCTCCTGCATATATAAGCGAAGCACAAATAATAAATCCTCTTTTATATTCCTGCTTTACTATTCTGTGAAGGTACCAGGTACCAAAAATAACAGCAGCCAGGCGAAATAATGTCAAAACCATTTTCCCGGTTTCATTGCCGAACTTCCAACCCCAGGCCATACCAGGATTTTCGATAAAATGCAGCCTGAACCAATTCATTCCCAATACTCTTGTGACTTCTCCGGTAGGATGATTGGTCTTGATCCAGATTTTCAAGACCTGGTCAACGATGATAATGGCAGAAATGATTAAAACGACATGTTTAAGTTTCAGTCTCTTCATAATATTTGGCAAATATACAGTTTTACGTTTTTTGGCAATTACCGGATCTTGTTAAAAATCATTCTTCAAAATAAACCCGCTTAACGCGTTGAGACACACCAGTCATAATCTCATAGGGTATTGTAGAGGCCCATTGTGCCAGTGTTTGAACAGGTAACTGGCTCCCGAAAATGATAACTTCATCCCCCACCTGAACTCCCGGATTGTTGGTTACATCAAGCATAAACATATCCATACAAACCGTTCCTATTACAGGTGATAATTGTCCGTTGATCCAGACCTTTCCAACACCATTACCTAATCTTCTTGGAAAGCCATCTGCATAACCTATCCGGATTGTAGCAATAATCGAATCCTTATCCACTATCCCTTTACGATTATAACTTACAGAATCACCCTTCTTTAAATAGTTGATTTGTGAAATAGTTGATTTCAAAGTGGCCACTGTTTGTAAATGGAGTGCAGCAGCACCTGAATTGTCCACCCCATAAAGACCAATACCTAATCGTATCATATCCATCTGTAATTGTGGATGACGTATAGCAGCAGCCGAATTGGAAATATGACGGATAAAATGATAACCAATTTTTTCCTGTAATTGTTTGGAAGAATTAGTAAACAAATCAACCTGTTGACTGGTAAAATCATCCTGGCCCGCTTCTTCACTGGCGGCCAAATGTGAAAATACTGATTGCACTTTAAAAGAGGAAGTTGATTGTAAGAAATCGGCTAATCGGTCAATATCCTTTATTGAAAAGCCAAGTCTATTCATCCCGGTATCAATTTCGATATGAATAGGGTATTGTTGTAATCCCTCTTTTTGCAAAAATTTATCAAATGAATGAAGTATTTCAAAAGAATAAAGTTCTGGTTCCAGGTTATTTTCAATAATAGAATCAAAAGCATTTTCTTCCGGATTCATTACCATAACCGGCAATCTGATTCCTGCTTTTCGCAGTTCTACTCCCTCATCAGCATAGGCTACACCCAGGTAGTCTACCTGGTGATATTGAAGTATACTGGCAATTTCTGCTCCACCACTACCATATGCAAAAGCTTTTACCATCGCCATTATCCTCGTAGAAGGCTGCAATATTTTTTGAAATTCTTTGAGATTATGTGCTATGGCATTTAAATTTATTTCCAGTACCGTTTGATGTACTTTTTGTTCCAGCAGGTGAACGATTTTTTCAAATTCAAAAATTCTTGCACCCTTAATTAATATAGCTTCATCCTTAAATTGTGAAAATCGGTAATGCTGAATAAAAACCTCCGTAGTAAGAAAATATTCTTGCCCAATAGAGGAACCCGTAAGAATAGAAGGCAGAAATTTTGAAATTCGTTCACCGATGCCAATAATTTTATACAGAGAATGGTTTTGTAACGTGAGTCCGATCTTCCTGTACAACTCATTTTCTTCAAGTCCGCTTTGCAGAAAATCTGATAATACGACAACTTTTTTTGCACTACCTGTTTGATTATCCAGGAAATTCAATGCAATATTCAGGGAGCTCAAATCAGCACTGTAACTGTCATTAATAACAGAACAATTATTTATTCCTTTTATCAACGCTAATCGCATATTGACCGGTTGAAGATTTTTCATTCTGCTTTCTATCACCGGCTGACTGATATTCAATATTCTTAATACACACCAACAGCTGACAGCATTTTCAATTGACGCATTATCCGTAAAAGGTATAACTATCTGTTGCTTTTCCTGGCCAATAAATCCGATAATGCTTGTTGATGAGATATTCTTTTTAAGATCAGTTATCCGTAACCAGGCATCCTCAGTTTCTCCCCATCCAAACAGTGTAAACAATTTATTATCTAAAGCTGGTATTTTTCCATTTTTCCATTCCTGTATTGATTTTAAAACAATCTGATTATTATAACTAAAAATCACCTGTACAGCTTCTTTAAATAATTTTAATTTCTCGGTTGCTTTGTGCTCATTATTTGCAAAGCCTTCACTATGTGCTTCGCCGATATTTGTTATTAAACCTATAGTTGGTTGAATAATCTTTTGTAAATTTTCCATTTCCCCTGGTTGGGAAATACCGGCTTCAAAGATGGCCAATGTGTGCTGTTTGTTCATTTGCCAGACACTTAACGGAACGCCTATTTGCGAATTATAACTTTTGGGGCTTCTGACAATATGGTAATCAGGATGTAAAAGCTGATACAACCATTCTTTTACAATTGTTTTACCATTGCTACCGGTAATACCTATGACAGGAATATTGAACTGACTGCGATGATAAATAACCAGTTCCTGCAAGGCAACGATAGTATCTTTTACTATCAGAAAATTAGCTTGCGGAAAATCCACTGTTGAAATTGGGTGACTGATAATAAAATTCCTCACTCCTCTTTTATATAGATCCGGGATAAATTGATGGCCATCTCTGCGAATTCCTTTTGTTGCAAAGAATAAAGAAGATGCGGGTGAATAGGTTCTCCGGCTATCTGTCAGCAGATGTTCAATATTGGTGTCACTTACAATAGTGGATTCAGCAGAAATGATACGGGCAATATGACTGATTGAATAACTCAATATTAGTAAGATGCATATTATTGACTTTCGTCGGTTATATCGGCTGGCATTCCTTTCTTCTGCATAAAAATGGAGTATAAAATGGAACCGCTGATACAAACTAATATCACACCCAAAGAAATAATTACTTGTGTCGGTTTATCAATTATTTCATTAATCCATTTTTCAAAAAGCATTTTCAGCCCGATAAATACCAGCACAATAGCAATACCCTGTTGTAAATAATCAAACTTACTGACAGCGCCCCGCAACAGGAAGAACAGTGACCGGAGGCCCAATACAGCAAATATATTAGATGTGTAAATAACTAATTTATCTCTTGAAATTCCCATTACTGCGGGAATAGAGTCTAATGCAAACACCAGATCAATAGCTGCCAGCATCATCACAACCACAAACAGGGTTGTATAAAATTTCTTGCCGTTTTCCCTCACTATATATTTACCATCACCATCGTGCGACACTAAGGGAAATATTTTTTTCATCCATTTATAAATCTTACTTTCTTCGGGTTTAAACTCTTCATCATCCGTTGCAGTAAACATTTTATAACCGGTAAAAACAAGAAAGACTCCGAATAGGTAAAGAATCCAATGAAACTTCTGAACAAGTGCCACACCTACCGTAATAAATATTACCCGGAAAACGATCGCCATTAAAATACCGGCCAACAACACCCGTCCAAAGTTCTTTTCCTTGACAGAAAAAGCAGAGAAAATAAGGATGAAAATAAAAATATTATCAATGCTCAGACTCCATTCCATGAGGTATGCACTCAGGTATTCCAGAGCCAGCCCCTCCCCTTTTTCTACCCACATAAAAACGAAAAAAGCGAGTGCAAGACCCACCCAGAAAAAAGTCTGGTATAGAGCCTGTCTTATGGTAACTTTTTGCCCTTTTTTGCTCAACAGGCCCAGATCAAAAACCAAAGCGATTGTTAAAACAATTCCGAAAACAATATAAGTAGTCAAGTCAGTTGTCATTCCGTTCTTTTATTGGATGGCAAAGATATAGAGGATGGCACAAGGGACAAGGAACAAGGAACAAGGTACAAGGGATAAGGGACAAGGTACAAGGAACAAGGAACAAGGAACAAGGGACAAGGAACAAGGGACAAGGCTAAAAGGCTCATACAGCATATTTCCTTTTTCTTACTTGTTGATAAATCCAGCCAAAAAACAACAGCAACAAAATGGGTAGTCCGATATTAATAAACTGCCAGGTTGTTTTTTGGGTATTTACTTTTTTTGAGTCCAGCAATCGCAATACAATGTCCTTATTTCTTGTTTCGCTAATAGCAGGATTATTTACCAGGTTATCAATACAATTGCTTATGAAATCCCTGTTGGCAACAGGAATAAAGAATTTTCCTGCTTCCGTTTGCTTCATATATTCGGAGTAGGTATATTTATTCCACCCCATTGGAATCGGAGTTGGTTGGGTATCAGGCCCATCACCCGAAACAAAATCATTAAAAACAATATCACCATCTGCCACAATAATCATTTTATTTTCTGCGGAGGTTTCTTTGAATGCGGCTCCATTTGCGGTTAGACTATCCAATTGCGATTTAGCAATCCTATTGCTGTATATCGAGTTAAATTTCCCTTCTAATAAAATAGCAACAGGTATTGCATTTTTTCTGAAGTTTTCATCCACCGGTGAATTCTTGTTTTCATTCAAACTGATTAATGCCGGTGTCCGGATTATTCTTGAATTGGCTGAAGATACCAGTAAGGGTGTTTTTTTTATGCCAGGCACCTGAATGGTATCTATTGAATTAACAAACTTACCAGCCACATAGCCCATATTTTTATTTACCAGTTTGCTATTACCTGGAGAAAGCAAGGGGAAATAATTCCAGCGAAGAAACTCAAATTGTGGATTTTCCTGAGTACCTCCAACAACGAAAGGAATAAGATCACTTTGTAAATCCATCACCAGGTCTGTGTTGATTCGAAGCCCGTACCTGAAAAAAAGGTCGGTTAGATTCAGGTTTCTGTCATAAGCTATAGTTTCGATCTTATTATTTGTCAAACTATCCTGCTCTGCAATCAGGTTATCAATAAAACAAAGCAGCTTTCCGCCATTCATCACAAACTGGTCGATTTTTAATTTTTCGTCCTCGGTAAATGGATCTTTTGGTTTAACGATGAGAAGTATATTCACTGCATCCGGAATCCGGGGCTGCTCCTTTATATTAAGTCTTTTAAACTCATATTCCTGTTCCAGCATTTGCCGAAGATCATAAGTTCGTCCATCTACCGGCTCACCATTTCCATCTGAATAAGCAATGCCGGGTTTTTTTGATTGCGTTAGTTTATCCAATGTTCTTACAAACTGATATTCCATCAACGCTTCCGCACTATTTATTTCCTCCTGCGAAATCCTTCCACTGGCTCCTGGATACAAATTAACAAGTGCTGACTTATTCTTATAATGAATCACTGCTACCGGGAAAATAATATTACTATTCTCCCCTGCTTTTTTTTGAACCTTAAGATTGATTGGTACAGCCCCTAAAGAAACCAATGAGTCCCCATACAATGTATTTGTTCCGGGCATTTCATTTTCCGGAGAGATAAACCGGTAATGAATTTTAGAACTGTTTCTTTCTTTCATCAAACCCAGGAACTCATCTGTACTGGTAGCCAATTTTTTAAATCCTGCCGGAAACTGCCCTTTCAAAAAAACATCTATCTGGATTTCTTCATCCAGGTTCTTCAACAGGTCGCTGGTAGCTTTGCTAAGGGTGTAACGTTTTTCTTTTGTCAGATCAAACCGGATATGAAAAAGAGCAGCGAGATAATTCAGCACAAACAAAATTACCAGCAGCAACAGCCACCAGAATTTTGAAGCAACTATTTTTTCTATACCTCTTTTCATTTTTTCGTTTTTCATCCTTTGATGGAGAAAAGGTCAACTTATCTCTTTAAAAGATTTCGGTTAGTAATGGTATAAAAAAGAAATATCACACTGATGAAATAAACAATATCTCTTGTATCAATTAATCCACGGCTGATGCTCCGGTAATGAAAATCAATTCCCAGCATTTCCACATAATAATCCGGTCCGTTGGTCAATGCTGGTAATTTACTGATAGCACTAAATCCGTAATAAAGCAAGGCACAACCAATTAAACTAACTATAAAAGCTATAACAGCATTATTGGTAAAGCTGCTGCAACAAATACTGATAGCTGTAAAAACAGACGCGAGAAAGAATAAACCAATATAAGAACCAATAGTAGCTCCTATATCCAATCCTTCTCCTGAAGAAAGACGTTGGATAGTAAAAATATAAATAATGGTTGGTACCAAAGCAATCACTACAACAATAAGGCTTCCCAGGTATTTACCTCCAATTATCTGCCACCGGTTAAGCGGACGGGTTTGCAGTATTTCATACGTTCCTGTCTTAAACTCTTCTGCAAAACTGCGCATAGTGATGGCAGGAATAAGCAGTAAAAGGATCCAGGGTGCCAGTTGAAAAAAACGGTCGAGGGTGGCATAACCAAAGTCGAGGATGTTATCATCAAAAACAAATAGCACCAACCCGTTTACCAGCAAGAACACAATAATAGCTATATAACCGGTAAGGCTGCTGAAAAATTGGCGGAGTTCTTTTTTACAAACGGACCACATAGATTATGTGCAAAATAAGTAATAAAAGGCACAAGGATCAGGGCACAAGGTACAAGAGAGCCCTAAAGTTGAAACATCGGCCCCGTTTTGCAGGATGATACCGCTAAAATAAAAATCCTTTCACATAACATGAAAAGATTTCCAATTCTCAGGGCTGGGATGTAAAAATTAAACTGCAAAACTCTCCCCACAGCCACAAGTTCGGCTGGCATTGGGGTTACTGAAATAAAATCCTTTGCCATTTAAACCGTCAGAGAAATCCAAAGTTGTATTAACCAGGTATAAAAAACTTTTGAGGTCAGTAACCACTTTGATACCGTTGTCCTCAAATACCTGATCCATGGGCTTTGATTCATTATCAAAATCAAGCTTATAACTAAGACCTGAACAACCGCCACCTACAACCCCAACACGTACGAAATAAGAAGCATCTGCTTCTACTCCGGCATCTTTCATCAACTGATGAATTTTTACTTTAGCGTTATCACTTATATAAATTGCATTTGCTAATTCTACACTCATCTTTTAAGCTTTGAGTTATGAGCTACGAGTTGCGAGTAGAGAGTCTCAAACTTATGCGACCTTCTCGTAACTCGAAACTGGCAACTCGCTACTTTTTAATGGACTGCACTTTCTTCAAATTTCAAAGCTTCCATTCCATTTTTCTGGCGGTAATCATTGATAGCAGCTTTTATGGCATCTTCTGCAAGCACGGAACAGTGAATTTTTACAGGTGGAAGATTTAATTCTTCTACGATAGCCATATTATCGATAGTTATAGCTTCTTCAATTGATTTTCCTTTGAGCCACTCAGTAGCCAAAGAAGAAGATGCAATAGCAGAGCCGCAACCAAAAGTTTTAAACTTGGCATCTTTGATAACACCCGTTGCTTCATCCACTTCTATCTGCAGACGCATCACGTCGCCACACTCCGGAGCTCCTACAAGACCGGTACCAACATTTGATTTGCTTTTATCGAGCGTACCCACATTTTTTGGATGCTGGTAGTGATCGATTACTTTTTCGCTGTATGACATAATAAGATGCCCCTATCCCCTAAAGGGGGATTTAAAACCCTTGAGGCAAGGGGTTTTAGTTTATATAAACCTATCTAATCTAAAGAACTTTTAATACACCCCTTTAGGGGATGGGGGCTTAATGGTGCGCCCATTCAATACTATTCATATCAATTCCTTCTTTAAACATTTCCCAAAGCGGACTCATTTCTCTTAACTTATTCACTGTATTGGTTACCTGCTCTACGGTATAATCAATTTGCTCTTCCGTTGTAAAACGTCCCAAACCAAAACGAAGCGAACTATGTGCAAGGTCATCACCCAAACCTAAAGCCTTTAACACATAAGACGGTTCCAGAGAAGCAGATGTACAGGCTGAACCAGAAGACAACGCAATATTTTTATTAAACCCCATCAATAAACCCTCTCCTTCTACATATTTGAAAGAGATATTACTTACATGTGGAAGTTTATGGTCTTTATCGCCATTTAGATAGCTTTCTTCAACTTTTAATAATTCTGTCTGTAATTTATCTCTCAGTTTACTAACTCTTGTTGATTCTTCAGCCATTTCATTCATACAAATCTCGCAGGCTTTACCAAAGCCTACAATGCCAGGTACATTTAAAGTACCGCTGCGCATTCCTCTTTCATGTCCACCACCATCCATTTGTGCTGTTACTTTCACCCGTGGGTTTTTTCTACGAACATATAATGCACCAACCCCTTTAGGCCCATACATTTTATGAGCAGTAAAAGCCATCAGATCTATGCCATCCATATTTACATCTACAGGAATTTTACCCACCGCCTGAACCGCATCACTGAATACCAGTACTCCATGCTTTTTGGCAATAGCACTGATTTCTTTCATTGGATTGATGGTCCCAATTTCATTATTGGCATACATAATCGCAATAAGAATTGTTGTTGGTTTAATGGCAGCTTCCAATTCAGCCAGGTCTACTAAACCATTATCTTTTACTTTCAGGTAAGTTACATCACCACCTTCTTTTTCAATATGCTTGCAGGTATCCAATACAGCCTTATGTTCAATATTACAGGTGATAATATGATTGCCTTTGCTGGCATACATTTCAAAAACACCTTTGATAGCGAGGTTATCACCTTCTGTAGCACCTGATGTAAATATTATTTCTTTGGGATCTGCACCTATCAATTTGGCAACCTGCTCACGGGCCAGGTCTACTGCGGCCTCAGCCTGCCAGCCAAAAGGATGGTTACGACTGGCTGCATTACCAAAATTATTGGTGAAATAAGGTATCATTGCATCAACTACCCTGGGGTCGCAGGGGGTAGTGGCGTTGTGGTCAAGATAAATAGGGAAATTCAGCATAATATTTTTGATCGGTTATTTGTTTCATCCGATAGCTATCAGATTAAACACAAAATTAGCTCAAATGGTTCTCTTTGAAAAGGGTAATTTCGGATAATTGAGCGATTTTACCGAATTCGCAAAGCCATTCATTTCAAAGCCATTATTATGCAAAAAGTTGAGCATATCGGGATTGCCGTTAAAAAACTGGAAAACGCAATTCTTATATTTGAAAAGCTGCTAAATACTAACTGTTATAAGACAGAATTGGTTGAAACGGAGAAGGTGAATACAGCCTTCTTTAAAATTGGCACTACAAAAATTGAATTATTAGAAAGTACAGATCCTGATGGGGTCATTTCCCGGTTTATCGAAAAAAAGGGAGAGGGCCTGCACCATATAGCTCTCGATGTTGCCGATATAGAAGCAGAAATGGAAAGATTAAAAATGGAAGGATTTATACTGCTGAATGAAAAACCAAAACCCGGTGCTGATAATAAACTTGTTTGTTTTCTGCATCCAAAACATACCAGCGGTGTACTGATCGAGTTATGTATGGAACGAAAATAAAATTATTGATTCCCCATTTTTTCTACCTCTTGCTGCATTTTATTTTCAATTAGTTTTATTTTATTTTTCTCCGCGTAGTTTTTTTGAGCTTGTTGAAATGACTTGTCCAGCATTGCTTCTTCCTGGCTAATTTTAGCAACAATCCTGTTGACTTCTGCAACATCCTCACTGGTTAAATTCTCTTCGCCTTTTTTATAAATATTAATAACCTGTAAATAGTCATTTTCAAAAATATTTTTATAAAAAGTAAATGAGTTGATAGCAGCATTCCGCAGCGCTGAATCTCCCTTGTAAGGCGGCATACCTTTTATTTCAACGATAATTTCCGCTGCTTCTGGTACAGCTTGTTTCAATTTTACTTCAGCTGAATCCAGATTTACACTCATTACCTTCGTCAGTTCTAATACTTTTTTCACCAGGCTGGTCTGGCGGTTGGCTATATAGTCATTATACTCAATGGCTGATTTATATACAACCCCATTTTTCCCTTTTACTTTTTCTTTGCAGCCTGCAATTGCTGCAAGGAGTATCAATACTAAAAGAAAGTAACGCATAACAAACTTTTAAACAGTTGAAGTGAGCCATTAAAATGTACTATGACTTATCCCTGCTCATCAGCAATTGAATCAGCATTTACTATTCCCAATTTATCTACCGCTACCTGGGCTGCTATCTGTGAAGCATCTTTTTTGTTAAACGCTTTTCCTTCAGCAATATTCTTCCCATTTACTACAGCAGCTACCGTAAATAAACGTCGGCCGTTCTCCAGTTTTTCATTCAGTGTTTCAAACTCCAATACTTTTCCATTTTTATTGGCCCAGCCATAGAGCTTATTCTTATGATTGATTTCCAGGTTTTCAAGATCATCCATAAACATATGTGGATGAATAATGCTCTCTAAAACCCATTTGGCAGCTTTTTTATATCCCTGGTCAAGGTAAATAGCCCCTACCAGTGCTTCGAGCGTATTGCCAAATATCTGGCTCGCTTTTAAAGAACCATCTATTTTATTGTAAAGCGTAACTTTTTTCAACCCCATTCTTACAGCGATATCATTTAATTGCTGGCGGTTTACCATTTTGCTGCGCATCTCCGTCAAAAAGCCTTCTTCTTTGTAAGGGTATCTTTTAAAAAGATAATCAGCAATCAACGCACTCAATATTGCATCACCAAGATATTCCAGCCGTTCATTATTTTCATCAGCCCCTTCCCGTATAGAACGATGTGTAAGCGCAGTTTTATACAGGGACATATTAGCCGGTTTAAAGCCAAGTACGTTTTTAAGTTCTTTCTTAATGGAGGAACCTGAATGTTTACCGGAAAAAAATTTAAAGAAATCCACAGGCGTTAAGCTACGAAAAAAATAAGAAGGTTTATTAGTTTATTGGTGAATTAGTAAAAAAGCAGGAAGTACAAATTGAAATAACAAATAACCGGTAAACTATTTAACTGATAAACTTCTTAACGATCACACAGGCATTATGCCCGCCAAAACCAAACGTGTTGCTTAAAGCGGCACGAACTGTACGTTGCTGTGCCTTGCCAAAAGTAAAGTTGAGTTTAGGGTCTAATTCAGGATCATACGTAAAATGATTAATTGTAGGTGGCACTATATCATGTATTACCGCTTTTATGCTGGCAATGGCTTCAATAACGCCGGCTGCTCCCAGGCAATGACCAGTCATAGATTTTGAAGCACTGATATTTAAATTATAAGCATGTTCACCAAAAACCGCCGTGATGGCTTTTACTTCTGCCCCATCTCCTATTGGTGTAGAAGTGCCATGTGTATTGATATAATCAATTTCATCAGGTTTCATACCAGCGTCATCTAATGCTGCCAGCATAACATTCTTTGCACCTAATCCTTCCGGATGTGGCGCTGTAATATGATAAGCATCAGCCGTGGCTCCGCATCCTGCTATTTCACAATAAATTTTTGCACCCCTCGCTTTGGCATGTTCAAGTTCTTCCATCACCAGCATACCAGCACCTTCACCAATCACAAATCCATCCCGGTCTTTATCGTAAGGACGGCTGGCAGTTTTGGGGTCATCATTTCTTTCACTCATTGCTTTCATAGCATTAAATCCACCAACACCCGCTTCATTTATTACAGCTTCGCTTCCACCTGAGATGATTATATCTGCTTTTCCTAAACGGATAAGATTAAATGCATCCATGATAGCATTGGTGCTGCTTGCACATGCACTTACAACGGCAAAATTGGGTCCCCGCAGATTATGCCGGATACTTATCTGGCCTGCTGCTATATCCAAAATCATTTTAGGAATAAAAAAAGGATTGAAACGGGGAGTACCATCACCTCTTGCAAAATCAATTATCTCATTCTGAAAAGTAGTTATTCCGCCAATTCCACTGGCAAAAACAACACCAACTCTGTCAGGATTAATATTTTCTTTGTTTAATCCTGCATCGGCCATTGCCTGATCACTAACTACCAATGCTAACTGGGTGAAGCGATCAATTTTGCGTGCTTCTTTTCTATCAAAAAAATCTGTTGGTTCAAAGCCTTTTATTTCGCAGGCAAATTTGGTACGAAACTTTGAAGCATCAAAGAGGGTAATATTATCAGCACCCGATATTCCATTTATAAGCCCATTCCAGTAATCAGGAATATTATTACCCAGCGGAGTTAGGGCACCCATACCTGTTACAACGACACGTTTTAGTTCCATATCATTTAAGATAAAATTATTTTACCAAATATACAAATGTGTTTATTCTATCCGGTAACTGGCCTTTTAAAATCATTGCTTCATTAAACAGGGAACTATATCTATACCATATGAAGTAAAAACCCCGCCTTCGATCCGATACTTCGACTAGCTTAGTATTTCGGAATCAGAAGGCGGAGTAAATTTAGTTCCCCGCTTTATACGGGACATTCCAATTATTATTTGGCATGCTCTTCCAGGTAAGATACAGCCTGACCTACTGTTGTAATAGTCTCAGCCTGTTCATCTGGAATGGAGATATTGAATTCTTTTTCAAATTCCATGATCAGTTCGACAGTATCTAATGAATCGGCCCCTAAATCGTTGGTGAAAGAAGCTTCATTGGTTACTTCAGTTTCGTCAACGCCTAGTTTGTCAACGATGATCTTTTTAACTCTTGATGCAATGTCTGACATGTTCTTTAAGTTTTGTTTATTATGAGCAAAAATATACTTTTTGAACTAATCATCCTCTAAAACGTAAATTTTTCCAAATTTAGTCCAAAGTACTGTAAATTAAGCCTTAGGACTTGAAAATAGCTTTTACCACCCATGGCAAAGGCTTCTAATTTTTGATCAGAAGATGTTTGAAAATATAATTTGCATACGAAAGCCACGAATTAGACGGATAAACACAGATATTTTTTCTGCTTCGCAGAAAAAATATCCTCTTAAATGATACAGTCGGACGTTGCGCTAATCTCTATACAAGGCACCAATATTTAAGACCTGAATAGTAATAAAAATTGATCCGCTGAAAATCCATTTAACCAGCCTGCCGGTTTACCTGCCGTAGCAAAAGCGAAGGCATGGTTTATCCACCGAAGTAATGCGCAGGTGGGTAGGCATTTCCATGTATTTCTGTCATTGTATTGTGTATTCAGATGCGTTAGCCCAGCTTTGCCACCAATTAAATTAAGCCATCAAACGGTTGGCAGTGTTGTAAGTTCTTTGTATTTTGTACTAAGTACTTCCCCCCGGAAAAATTATCTGGAATTAATCTCTTGGTTATGGCATTGAAAATTATCGATCATGGCAGTCATGAGTACTATCAAATGGTAAAATTGCGGGATGCTATTCTCCGTAAACCACTTGGTCTGGGCTTTACTCCCGAAGAACTGGAAAAGGAAAAAACTAATTTACTCATAGCCGCATTTGAAGACGAGGATATTCTCGGTTGTTGTATGCTTGTAGAAGAAAACCCAACTACCGTCCGTCTTCGCCAGATGGCCGTCTTAAATGATTTACAGGGAAAAGGGATTGGTAGGGCCTTAATGACTTTTGCTGAAAATATTGCCCGCGACAGGGGCTACAAAATTATTGCCATGAATGCCCGAAAAAATGCCACCGGCTTTTATGAAAAAATGGGTTACAAAATTGCCAGCGATGAGTTTACTGAAGTAACCATTCCGCATTATGTGATGGAGAAAAAATTGTAAAGCCTCCCCACGCTCCAAAGGAGGGATTTTATATTCCTGATAATTCAATCCGTCTTTTAGCATTTTAGAAATAGGAAGCTAATAAACCCTTGTCAATTTCTAAAACCGATATTTTTTATGGGTGCATTTCAAATCCGATAGCTATCGGATATCGTATACTATGACCCACCCCTTGTCAAATTTTATTATACAAAATGTCTTTGCCCCTCCTCGGAGGGGAAGCAATACCCTGAACTTTTAAAACGTAAAAATAAAATTGTTTGCCACAATTTTATATGCACCCATTTTTATCTTTATCTATTTGCTATCCTTTCTTCACTTTACGCTTAATCAATTTCCTTAATTCAAATACTTCATCAGAATCCTTACAACCGTTTTTCGGTACCAGGAAAAAAGACCGGCTATCAAAATATAAATGAAAAAAATGGGGGCTTTCTAAATAATTTTTTAACGCCTTCCACGGCCATGTGCGGGAACCCTTATCATGGCTTAGCGTAAAATCATCTTCTTTAAAATTCATGCTGAACTCATGCCGGAAGGTGGTAGCCTTGCGATATACCAGCCAGGGTAATATAAACCAGAAGGTGACCATAAGAATTATCCAAAGAAATGAGCCTACCAAAAAAGCCATCGGCGTTATTTTTTTTATTGCATACAATGTAATGGAAGCGAGGGCAAATACATTAACCATTATAATCATTAATTTTATTTCACGACGGCTGATAAAATGATAACGTAATGCCTGCATTACCTGTCCTTTTTCATATCCAAAATAAATAGTCATACAGTTCAATTATTCAGTTCCGATTTTTGCAATTGTCCATTGTCCGTTTTCTTTTTTCATCGTAAGCAGTAGAACTGCCGTTAACTCCTTTTTACCATTATTATCAAACTCCCCTTTTACTTCCACTGTTGCATAGTCGCCGGAACGGGTGATAAGCCATGTGGTGGGTTTATTAATTTCATCAACTAAATATTGCGGATCCTCCTGGCTGTTCGTATACCAGTCATAGTCAAACCCATAGGGCATATCATCTTCCACATTCGCCTTAAATGCAGAATCACATTGTTGAAAAAACCGCTTTTGATTGCTGATAAATTCTTGTCCCAACTGCGGTACCGAAGTACGAATATAATCCTGGTATTTTGCTACCTGGTCCCAGTTGATTTTATAGGGTGGCAAATCTTTCTTTTTGATGCTGCTATAAAGATTATATGCCTGAAATGTTGAATAGTTTTTATTATACCAATTGTAAAAATCAGTGATCAGTTTTCTTATAACAACTGAGTCTTTTGCGGGATCTTCTGTTACCACAGATGTTGCAGGTTTCGTAACTATAACATCTTCAGTGCCCTTTTTTTTGTCTTTACACGCACAGAAACCAATAATAGCAATGAACAAAAATGCAGCAATAAATTTTCGCATATATATTAGTTTAAGGTGTTTTTAATGCTTTTTCATTAACACTCCATTCTCCCAATTTTTCTCCTTTTAATCCCAAAAATGAAACGGTTAGTTGGCGGTTACCTTTCATTCCACTAAAAGAAAATTTGCCATAGTCCTGATGGCAGAATACTATTAGTATAAGAAGTAAAATACAGGAAGGAAGAATATTTTTCATTGATGAATGATTGGCTACACAAGTTAAGGCAGAATTGAAAGTCGTAAAAAACAAAAAAGGGAATATAAAGTAGTTCTACACTTTATATTCCCTAAAGATTATTTATTACAATTTTACTTATTCATCATTTGCTTGGCCTCAATACTAAGGGTAGCATGTGGCACGGCTCTTAATCTGGCTTTATCTATCAACCTGCCGGTAACCCGGCAAATACCATAGGTTTTATTTTCAATACGCATCATTGCTTTTTCCAGGTGATCGATAAACGTGATCTGGCGGCTTGCCATCTGACTTAGCTGCTCCCTTTCCATACTAACACTGCCATCTTCCATCGTCATGTAACGTCCTTCATCCATATCTCCGCCTTCTTCTTTGCGGGTAATCAACCCTTGCAGGTAATTCAATTCTTTTTTGGCTGCGTCCAATTTTTTCTGAATAATTTCCCTGAATTCTACCAGGTCATTATCAGAATAGCGCATAGTTGGGCCGGTAAATGTGTAAACAGGATGGTCTAACACAGATTTTGTAAACTCCGGCTCATACTTTACCGAGCTTTTTGTAGTCGTTTTTGGTATTACGACTTTAGAAGACCTTTGGGGTTCTTTTTTAATAACCGGTTTCACCTTCTCTTTTATTGACACAAATGATTTGGGGTCAATAGTACCTGGTTTCAACGCTTTGGGCGGAACAGGTTTTTGAACGGGTGGTTCTGGTTTTACGGCGACTTTTTGTACAGGCTTAGCCACTGGCTTTGCTACTGCTTTTGGAACTGGTTTTTTTGCCACAGGTTTAGGGGGGGCTTTTTTAGGAGCCACTTTTTTAGGTGCAGGTTTCTGCACAGTTTTCTTAGCTGTTGGTTTTTTAGCAGCAGCCTTTTTGGGGGCGGGTTTGGCGGCCTTTTTCAGGACCTTTTTCTTATTAATTGCCATGATTTACCCTTTTTTTAAAACAATCACATTTAACGAAACATCATTAATTTCTATTCCGGTTACTATTTCCTTGTCGATTGACAAATTAGAACCAGAAACAGCCTGTATTTCAGGCAGAAACTCCAACTTATCAGCTAGAATTTCGGCGCAAATATAGGCTTTAAACTGAGCCAAAGAATCTTTTAATCCATCAATTGCTGACACTTTTACATCTATCCTGTCTGTAAGGTCAAAATTACTGTCTTTGCGGATCTTCTGAATCCGGTTTACAAACTCCCTGGCATTTCCTTCAGCTTCCAGTTCGGGCGTCAACGTAACATCCAATGCCACCGTCAAACTACCTTTATTGGCTACTGTCCAGCCGGGAATATCCTCACTACTTATCTCTACTTCGTCAAGCTGTAATATTACAGGTTCGCTTTCAATTGACAAACTATATTGACCTTCTTTTTCTAAACGGATAATGTCTTCCTGGGTGAATTGTGCCAAAACAGCCGAAACCGCTTTCATTCTGGATCCCAATTTTTTACCAAGTGCCACAAAGTTAGGTTTGATCTTTTTGCTGATAAAATGATTGTCAGGATCGAGGTAGTCAATCTCTTTTACATTCACTTCTGCTTTTACCAGGTCTTCTACTTTTTGTAGTTGCTCTTTCATAGAAGCACTCAAAACCGGAATCAACACTTTTTGCAGTGGCTGACGGACTTTAATATTCACTTTTTTGCGAAGCGAAAGTATTAAAGAAGAGGCATCCTGAGCCAGCTGCATTCTTTCTTCTAAAGCTAAATCAATAGCCCCCCCACCCGAAAGGGAAGCCCCCCCGAACTCCGTTCCTTCCCTTCCCTTCGCTTGGGAACCCGCTGGGGGGTTCTCAGCGTCCTCAATGGAAGGATATACTACATGATGCACAGACTCTACTTTCGTACCGTCCGAATTAGTGAATCTTTTTGTTACTGCATTCAGGTTTTGAAAAACAATATCACTGAAGAAAGGCGCAATTGGTGCGATCAATCGGGTGATTGTTTCCAAACATTCATATAAGGTTTGATACGCACATATTTTATCCTGTTCATATTCTCCTTTCCAGAAACGGCGACGACAAAGACGAACATACCAGTTACTTAAATGTTCATCTACAAAATCTTCAATCACCCGGCCAGCTTGTGTTGGCTCAAAGTCATCCATATATTCATTTACTTTCTTCACCACGGTATTGAGTGAGGAAAGAATCCACCGGTCTATTTCGGGGCGATGTGCCAAAGGGATATACGTTTCTTTAAAAGCAAATCCATCTACATTGGCATACAATGCAAAAAATTGATACGAATTATAAAGTGTACCGAAAAATTTTCGTTGTACTTCTTTAATACCATCGAGGTCAAATTTCATATTGTCCCACGGTGATGCATTGGTAACCAGGTACCATCTGGTAGCATCTGCACCAAAAGTTTCAATTGTTTTGAAAGGGTCCACCACATTACCTAAGCGCTTACTCATTTTGTTTCCGTTCTTATCCAGCACCAAACCGTTTGACACACAGGTTTTGTAAGCTACGCCCCCACCCCCTAAAGGGGAGTTTTGAGGTGTCCATCCTGCAACATCCTTCATTTGTTCTTCAATACTTTCCTGTATCATGCAACTGATAGCATGCAATGTATAAAACCATCCTCTTGTCTG
>JANMLJ010000478.1:0-21175 GCA_031372465.1 Chitinophagaceae bacterium
AGCTCAATCCTACAGCCAATGGCCTGTTGTAATAAATGAAGATGGTACTAAAATAAAATTATTTGAGTGGGGAGTAATTGCCGATTATATGAATACTCCCGAAAAAATTAAAGAATACCGGAGTAGCATGGCTAACGCCAGGAGTGAAAAAATGATGGATGATAAGCGATCGGTTTGGCACCGTATAAGAAACCAACGCTGCCTCGTTTTCACCACTGGCTTTTTTGAACACCGGGCTATTGGCGCCAAAAAAAAATTACCTTACTTTATAAAAGTAAAAGGGGAAGCTGTTTTTTGTTTTGCAGGGTTATATAATTATTCACCTGTTCCGGATATGGAAACAGGGGAAGTAATTGGAACATTTACGATCATTACAAGGCCGGCCAATCCTTTATTGGCAAAAATACATAACGATGGGCCCAGCAGTAACCGTATGCCATTACTGCTGACAAAAGAACTGGCGCAGCAATGGTTAAAAGATGACTTAACAGATAAAGAAATGGGTGAGATTATCCAATTTGAATTTCCTGAACAAAAAATGGAAGCCTGGCCGGTTAATACCATTCGTACAAGAAAAGCTGATGATGAGACAGTAATAGAAAAAATTAATAACTCTAATTTTCCTTCACTTTAAAAGAGACTAATATCATACTAAATCTTTCCTGCTATGCGTATAATAATTCTTTTTCTTCTTTGCTCCATCAATTGCGTTGGTCAGCAACGCCCGAATATTATTTATATCATGAGTGATGATCATGATGCTGATGCTATCAGTGCCTATAACAAAAAATTTATCCATACACCTAATATTGACCGTATTGCCCGGGAAGGCGTATTATTCAGCCGGAACTTTGTATCCAATTCTCTTTGCGGGCCGGTAAGGGCTACCCTGATTACAGGTCAGCATTCTCACAAAAACGGGATGAAGGATAATCGCGCAAAATTTGATTCTTCAAGAATGACTATGCCCAAGCTGATGCAACAGGGCGGTTATCAAACAGCCATTGTTGGTAAATGGCACCTGGTGTCCTATCCTACCGGTTTTGATTACTGGAAGATATTGCCCGGACAAGGTTTATACTTTGAGCCCAGATTTATTTCTATGAAAGGGGATACCAGTACATATCATGGTTATGCCACTGATGTTATTACCGATGAAGCAATCAAGTGGTTGGACAACCGTGATAGGAGTAAACCTTTTTTATTGCAGATCCATCATAAAGCGCCACATCGTAATTTCTTAGCCCCTTTAAAATTTATTGAACAATACCATAACAAATCTTTCCCTGAACCATCAACGTTATATTCAGATACTACCGGCCATGGCACTGCCTGGCATTTACAAACGATGAGTATCCTGCATGATATGAAACTTTGCAGTGACCTTAAAGTTGACCCCAGCTATTTAATGAATATTCCAGAACTGAAACCTGACTCACTCGATATAGTTTATTACCATTCAATTTTCAACCGTATTCCCGAACCCATCAGAAGCAGTATCAAAAATATTTATGCAGCAAGAGGAAAAATATTGCAGCAACTCAGGCCAACAGGCAAAGAGTTGTTAAAATATAAATATCAATGGTACCTGCAGGATTACCTGGCTTGTGTAGCTTCCGTAGATGAAAATGTAGGAAGAGTACTTGATTACCTCGATAAAAATAATCTTACAAAAAATACTTTAGTAATCTACACCGGTGATCAGGGAATGTATCTTGGAGAAAATGGATGGTTTGATAAACGGTGGATGTATGAAGTTTCCATGCAAGCTCCGTTACTGATGCGTTGGCCGGGTCACATTAAAGCTGGCACAGTAAATACAAATATGAGCCAAACAATTGACTATGCCCCCACTATGCTGGATGCGGCAGGTATAAAAGTTCCTGGTTTTATGCAGGGAGTAAGTTTAGTACCAACTATCACCGGTAAACAAAAAATAATACCCAGGCATCATCTCTATTATCATTTTTATGAATACGGCGCAGACCATACTGTATTGCAACATCTGGGTGTAAGGGGTGAACGATATAAGTTGATTTATTTCTACCCGGTAAATGAATGGGAATTATATGATCTGAAGATGGATCCGAAAGAACAGAAAAATCTTATCAAATCACCTGCTCATCAAAGTATTTTTACACAAATGAAGAATGAGTTGTTGAAACTCAGGGATAAATATGATGACCATGATGCAGCGGGAGAACTTCACTGATATGAGTACTGTTTTATTTGGCGTTGACTCTTTTATCCGCCAGGCGGATGCATTCAAAAATGTTCGGGTTGGGTTAGTTACCAACAATGCTGCAGTAACTACGAAAGGAATAATGAGCAGGCAGGCATTAGTAGAAGCTGGTTTCACTATCACTAAATTATTTTCACCAGAGCATGGCTTAACTACAAAAGGCAAAGACGGCGCTTATCAACGTAATAGTACAGATGCAAATACACAGTTACCTGTGGTCAGTTTATATGGCCAGCATTTAATGCCTTCAGCAGAAGACATGGCTGATATAGATATAATTGTATTTGATATTCCTGATGCTGGTTGTCGTTTTTATACATACCTGTGGACAATGACGTATGTAATGGAGGCTTGTGCACTATATAATAAACCGTTGATAATTCTTGACAGACCCAATCCTATCAGTGGAAATATTAGAAAAGCAGAAGGACCCCTGCTCGATGAAAAGAATTGTTCTTCTTTTATCGGCAGATGGAATATCCCCATCCGGCATAGTTGCACGTTGGGAGAACTCGCCACTTATTTTTCAAGCTCTCGAAAAATTGATATTGACTTAACTATAATACCATTGACCAACTGGGATAGAAATCAATTGCCCTTTGATAATAAATGGAAATTTACAGCAACATCTCCGGCTATTTCAACAATCAAAACTGCTTTGTGCTATCCTGGTACTGGTTTATTTGAAGGCTTTACGATTAATGAAGGCAGGGGTAGTTCCACTCCTTTTACTATTTGCGGAGCTCCCTGGATAGATAATACCCTTTTAGTAAATAAGATGAATGAACAGCATTTACCAGGTGTTCAATTTTCACCCATTACTTATATTCCAACAGAAAGTTTATTTGCTGGTGAATGTTGCTATGGACTTTCATTATCCGTTACTGATGAGAACATTTTTACCCCTGTTCAAACCGGACTTGCAATAATTCAACAATTACTTTTAGTATACCCTGAATATTGCACGGAAAGATTGTACAAAACGGTTGCCAACCCATCGGGTGAAAAACATGCCGATAAACTATTAGGAATAGAAAACAGTTTTCTTCTATTGAAAGAAGGAACTAAAATAATTACTGAACTAAATGATAATTGGGAAAATAGTATTACACCATTCTTACTTTATCATTGATATTTTTTACTAAGCTGGTACAGCACTTTCAATTGTTCTGTGTTTAATCCTTTGGTAGTATCCTGTAACCAATGTCTTTTGAATCCGGCAATAGCTGCATTGGTATCTTTTGTATCAAAACCAATAATTCGTAACGATTGCAGGTAATTGAAATTAGCCGGCAAAACAGCGGTCGATTCATTTTCAAACCAAAATCCAAATCCCTTTGTTGCCAGCATCTTCCAGGGAAAACGCCAGTTGGGGTCATTTTTCCTTGTGGGAGCTATATCTCCATGACCAATAAAGTTAGATGCCGGAATGCTAAAAGCTTTTTTCAAACGGTCCAGCAGTATTACCAAACTATTCATCTGTGCTTGTGAAAAAGTTTCAAAACCATTATTATCCAATTCAATTCCAATACTGGAGGAATTCAGATCAGTTGTATTTCCCCACTTGCTTATTCCGGCATGATGTGCCCTTAACAAATCATTCAGCATATGATGCACCGTTCCATCTTTACAAATAACATAATGAGCACTAACTTCTCTTGCATCCTTTGTAGTAAATGTTGTGAGTGTTTGCTCACAACTATTTTGTGCGGTGTGATGAATAATTACAAAATTAGGCCGACGCATGGAAAGATTTGTAGTGCCTGCCCAATCAGCGGCGTAAGTCAACCCGGCTGAATCTTTCACCGGGTAAGCCGCCAATAGTTTTGCATATTGCTTTACTTGCTTTTTGTAGGTTTTATTTGTTGCGGCATATTTACTTTGTGAACAGCTGTATACAATAAAAATAATAGTTAATAATCCGAACAAAGGAAAATATTTCTTCATGTAAATGAATTTGATTTTGCCATTGTGATTACAATGGGTTTTATTTAGTTCTTGTTTTATAAAATTGCTTTTTCTTCTTCCCGGCTGTCTTACTCAAACTTTCTATACAGTGTAAAAAGTATTTTAATGGCGTCTGGAGTCATTACATTTTTGGAGTCCTGCATAAAATGTCTTCTAAAAGCTGTAATAGCTGAACCAGCAGAAGAAATATCATATCCAACAATCCGCAATGCCATCATATAATTAAAATCAGGAGGCACTATTATATTCGTCGTATCATCCCACCAAAGTCCAAATCCTTTTATGCTTAGTTGTTTCCATGGGAACAGGCTTCCCGGATCTATTTTTCTTGTAGGAGCAATATCACCATGACCTAAAAAATTAGCAACAGGAATCTGATATTCATTTTTCAAACGGTTAAGTAATTTAGTTAATGAGTTAAACTGCTCTGGTGTATAAGATTGATAACCATTATTGACTATTTCAATACCAATACTGCTGGAATTTAAATCAGAAGTATTCCCCCATTTACTATCTCCTGCATGATGAGACCGGAGTAAATCGTTGAGCATATGATACACCGTACCATCTTTACAAATAAGATAATGTGAACTGGCTTCCCTGCCTCCCGGATTTGTAAACTCCTGTATCACTTCCTGAAAACCATTGGTGGCCGTGTGGTGTATGATAACATAGTTGGGGCGGCGCAAACCCATATTGGGAGTACCCACCCAATCTTCCGCAAAGGTGAGCCCCGCAGAGTCTTTTAATGGATATTCAGCAATAACCCTGACCAAAGAATCAATCATTTTATAATGAAGCAGATTGGCCTTTGTATATTTTCCTGCAGACATAGTTGAAGCTACCAGTGCGGGAGATATAAGAGACAGGGCAAATGCGGTATCTTTCGCAACTATAATTATGCCATCATCATTGGCATTTTTTATAGGCACTGAAGGGCCTTTGATGAATGCATCTTTATTAACCGGGGGCAACGATTCTCCTTGCTGAGCCGAAGTCTTTTGTACACTACAACACAGCAATACAAGAATCCCCAGGATAAGGTATCTGGTGGTCTTCAATTGCATTTTTAAAGTTACTATTATTTTTTGGGTTTGTTTGAATGATGACGATGAAACCTGCCAGGAGGTTTCCTTGTACCACTACTTCGATGTCTTGGATTATAAACAGGCGCAGTGCCAAACTCTTGAGGTACTTGAGCTTTCTCCACTTCTTTTTCCAGTAATTGCTCAATAGCAGCGAATTTTTGTTGTTCTTTTTCTCCAATCAACGTAAAAGCAGCACCATCGCCATCAGCCCTTGCTGTTCGGCCAATACGATGTACATAATCTTCCCCATCACCCGGTACATCAAAATTGATAACAACATCTATTGTGTCAATATCAATACCACGGCTTAGAATATCCGTAGCCACAAGGACTGGTATGCGTCCAGCTGTAAATGCACTTAATACACTTTCTCTTTCGGCCTGCTCAAGATCACTATGAATTTCAGCAATATTAAAACCACCTTGTTTCAATTCTCTTGTCAGTTGTTTAACCGTTTGTTTACGGCTGCAAAAAATTAACGCATTTTTATAAGGAGTTTCCTTTAATAATTTTTTTATCAATGGCAACTTCTGTGGCTCATATACTACAAAAGCTTTTTGGATAATTTTCTCCGGAGGTTTGGAAATAGCAATATTAACTTCCGCAGGATCATGTAATATTTTCTTTGCCAGCTGCCTTATTTTTACCGGCATAGTAGCCGAGAACAATAAATTCTGGCGTTTTGGCGGAAGGGTCTGAAGGATTTTATTAATATCATCCTGGAATCCCATGTCAAGCATTCTATCGGCTTCGTCCAATACTAAAAATTGCAACCCTTTTAGGTTTACATAACCCATATTGAGGTGGGCAATCATACGACCTGGTGTACAAACAATTATATCAGCCCCCATTTGCAACGCTTTTTTCTCTGCCACAAAACTCTGCGCATCGGTGCCTCCATAAATAGCAATAGAACTCAGGTGTGTAAAATAGGAAAGCCCTTCCATATGTTGTGAGATCTGGATGGCCAGTTCCCGGGTAGGTACAATAATCAATGCACCCACTTTCCCGTCAACATGATTATTCAGCAATTGGTTCATGACCGGCAATAAAAAAGCAGCTGTTTTTCCGGTTCCGGTTTGAGCCGACGCTATCACATCTTTACCTGCCATAATGGGCGGTATTACCTGTTCCTGCACCGGTGTGGCATTTTCGTAATTAGAAGCCTCGATACCTTCCAGCAAGTTGGGATGAAAATTAAACTCTGTAAAACGCAAAATCAAATGTTGTTAAATCTATGACACAGGATAACCTGTAATTTTTTGAATATGTGAAGATACTGAAAATACAGGTGTGTGCGCCAGCGGTATTGCTACTATCAACTTTCGTTGCAACGTTTATCCCTATGAATACCGGGACTTCATTCGCAGTTCTGTTCGCTATTGGGCATTTTCATACTATCCTAATGATATATTATGTTCTATTTAATGCAGTTTGTGAGAAGGAAATAGCAGCAGAAAAAAAAATTATTTATCATCGTCGTCTATATCTGTCAGGTCAATGTATGCTTCCACCAATTGCTTTCTTAATTTGTTCTTTCGATGAACCAGTAAGGCTGTATAAAGTTTAATACCGCCTGCTTCAAAGTCACCATTGATTTGAATAATCTGGTGGGAATGGTGTTCATAATAATTGAACCAGCTTTTAAATTTTCTTGACCGAACAATTCCTTTTCCATCAGCCGGGTCGCACACATAAACAACAGCATTGATTTTTGAAACAAGAAAATCCCCAACCACATTAACTACCGTAACAGCTATTCTTTCATCAACGCCTCTTTGCTTTGGCGGGTTTGAAGTTATTTCCAGATTGAAGGAAAATACTTTGTCAGCAATATCAGGATACTTTGCAAAATACTCGGCGTATGATAAGAAGGAACATTTATATTCAATACCACTGGCTGTTATAAAACTATAGGTAAATTCATCAATTTTTAACAGGCGGTAAGCTGGCAAATTTGAATCCATACTTTTTTTGAAGTTCTTTTAAGGGAATACCTTCTCGCATCGCTTCCTGGATAATTTTCTGGTCAGCAAGCATTTTCTGAATCATTTCAGCCTTTGTCATTGGTTTAGCCGCTGGCTTGCGCCGGGAGCGGATAACCGATTTAGATTTATTTATAGTACCAGCCATTCCAAATGATTTACTGCAATTTACAAAAAAAATGAGCTTTTGCCAATTTTAACAGCACTCTTCTGGGATTATGTTTGTAATAGGGTAAGTAAAAAGTCAATCCCTGGTAAATAAATACATTACCTTACTAACGAACTATTTAAGAACAGCTATGAAGAAAATATCCTGCTTATTTCTGGCTATTGTTATTTCTTATTATTCTTCTGCACAAAAGGATTTTAAAAAATATTATCACTTAATAAATAAAGGCAATGATGCGTTTGACTCAGCAAAGTATAGTAATGCGTCAATTTATTTTATACGTGCATTTAAAAAGGTTAAAAATCCGTTTTCAAAAGATTTAAACAGAGCCGCTATTATTAATATTAAATTAAATCAACTGGAAATAGCAAAAAAATATTATAGGCATGCTGCATTATATGGTTTTATTCCTGCGGATTCTACTCTTAAAAAAATTTCTACTAATGATTCACAACCTTTTTTAAGCGAGCTAAAAAATATAAATCTTACTCAGACTAATAAATTTAATAAAATTTTCTCCAACATTATAGATAGCTTATTCAAAATAGACCAGAACATAAGAGGCACTCAAAAATTTACAAAGAATGGGCTAAATATAGATTCATTAAATACACTCTACCTACTCAAAGAGATTGTACAGTTTGGTTTTCCAAGCGAAATAAATGTTGGAGTAGAAACTGCAAATAAAGCCTTTATAATATTTTTACACGCAGATTTCGATATTGAGAATGTATTGTTAGGTGCCTTTCTTTTAAAAGCAGTAAGATCAGGAGAATTCAAACCAGTCAATTATGCAGAAATAGTTGACCGTCGTTGTAATTTTAGTGGGAGGCCTTTTATTTACTACCAGGTTCCATTTGGATATGATGCGTTGCCGAAAACAGAAAAGGATAAGGTTACGGCAATGCGATATGAAATAGGTTTACGAAGTGTAGAAAAGACAATTCAATATAAATTTCTTCCAGATGGCTCATTACAAATCTGGATAAAAGAGTAAATATTGGCAACAGCCAATCATTTTATTTTATTGAATAGCTATAACATGAAAAATCATGATATTTTCTCCCCCTCCCCTATCGTACCTTCACAAAAAACTCTCTATGCCTGCACAATTTGGAATGATAGGCTTAGGCACCATGGGCCGCAATTTAGTTCTCAACATTGCCGATAAAGGCTTTACCGTTTGCGGATACGACAGAAACACCGACCAGCAAAAAAGATTAGCCGAAGAAGGTATTGGCAAAACGGTGCAGGTGGCTACCACTATGAGGGAATTGGTAAACAGTCTCGAAAAACCCCGCCTCATTATGATGCTGGTACCCGCCGGTAAAATAGTAGATACAGTAATAGAGGAAATATGTCCGCTACTACAACCCGGCGATATTTTAATTGATGGCGGCAATTCTCATTTTACTGATACCGATAAACGCATCGAAAGGTTGAAATCAACCGGTATTCATTTTACCGGCATGGGTGTCAGCGGGGGCGAAGATGGTGCCAGGTTTGGCCCCAGTATGATGCCGGGAGGCAGTGCAGAATGCTATGCAGAGCTAAAAACCATTCTGGAAAAAATTGCGGCACAAACGGAAGATGGCCCTTGTGTTAGTTTTATCGGCAACGGATCTGCCGGTCATTATACCAAGATGGTGCATAATGGAATTGAATATGCCATGATGCAGCTCATCAGTGAAGTGTATGGAATTTTAAAAAATATTGGAGGTTTGTCTAATACAGATTTGCAACAATTGTTTGCCGACTGGAATAAAACTGAATTACAATCCTTTCTCATTGAAATAACAGCAACGGTACTGGCAAAAAAAGATGAAGAGACCGGACATCCACTGGTAGATATGATTTTGGATAAAGCAAAACAAAAAGGCACAGGTAAGTGGACTTCGCAATCGGCTATGGATTTGAATGTACCCTTACCGACCATTGATGTAGCTGTCAGTATGCGATATCTTTCTGCTATGAAAGAAGACAGGATAAATGCCGCTCCAAAATATGCATGGCAAAAAAATAATACAGCAACAAATAAACAACAACTTATTTCGCTTTGTAAAAATGCATTGCATGTTGGTTTTCTGTTATCCTATGCACAGGGTTTGCAATTATTAAGTGTGGCATCAAGCACTTATAAGTATGCTATTAATATTGCAGAAGTAATCAGGATATGGAAAGGTGGTTGCATCATCCGGTCCGTTTTGCTACATGATCTGCAAAACGCTTATAAAGAAGATACGATGTTAACGAATATTATTCAATCACCTGTTTTTCAGCCGGTGTTTCAGGCATTAAGAAATGATGCAGCTTCATTAATCGCTTTAGCCATAGCAAACCTTCAGCCTGTTGCGGCTCTATCAGCATCCTTGCAATATTTTGATGCGTCCATTTCGGCACAATTACCTGCCAATCTTATCCAGGGGCAGCGGGATTATTTCGGCGCACATACCTATGAACGAGTTGATAAACCTGGCAATTTTCATACTGAGTGGAATTAAAAATTTATAATTTATGAATTGCAAAAAACCAACCTCCGCAAATATTGTCATCTTCGGTGGTAATGGCGATCTTACCTGGCGTAAACTGATTCCTGCATTATACAATTTATTTACCGGCAATCACCTGCCTGCTGAATTCTCCATTATTTGTGTGGACTACCTGGAGATGAAAGAATTGGCTTTTAAAAAACATTTGCTGGAAGGCATCAATACTTTTTCAAGAAATGGCAAAGCCGTTAAAAAAGAATGGGATAAATTTTCTGCATCGATTAAATACCAGCACGGTGATTTTAATGCGGACAAAACATTTACTAGTCTGAATACCCAAATCATTACCAACGATAAATATTGGAAGGAACGTGGAGTAAGGATTTTTTACTATGCCGTCTCGCCAAAATTTATTGAAACCATATCCAAAGCATTGTCCAAACATAAAATGGCTGATAATTGCGATAATGATCGCATTGTAGTAGAAAAACCTTTTGGCAATAACCTGGAAACAGCCAAAGCATTAAATGATCTGCTGGCCAATCATTTTAAGGAGAAGCAGATTTACCGGATCGATCATTACCTGGGTAAAGAACCGGTACAGAATATTATGGCGTTTCGGTTTGCCAATACCATATTTGAACCGATATGGAACCGCAATTATATTGACCATATACAAATAACAGCAGCTGAAAGTATTGGCATCGGTAACCGTGGTGGATATTATGACCAGTCGGGAGCATTAAGAGATATGATGCAAAATCATTTATTGCAACTACTGTGCTTTATTGCTATGGAACCCCCGGTTGCTTTTTCCGCTGATGAAGTGAGAAATAAAAAAAGAGATGTACTGAATGCTATCCGGCCGTTGAAAGAAGAAGATGTACGAAAAAATATAGTTGGCGGCCAGTACGGTGGAGGTTCGCCTGGTGGTAAAAAACAAGTGCCTTACCGTAAAGAAAAAAATGTAAATCCCAAATCTGTTACCGAAACTTTTGTAGCTGCTAAATTCTTTATTGATAACTGGAGATGGCAGGAAGTTCCTTTCTATTTACGAACTGGTAAATGTTTACAAAAAACATCTTCTGTCATTGCCGTACAGTTTAAACCGATACCGCATGCCTTATTTCCTTCTGAATCAATAGAAAGCCTGCAACCCAACCAACTTATCATCAGTATACAACCGGAAATGGAAATCACTTTGTTGTTTCATGCCAAGCAACCTGGATTGAAATTAAAAATCAGTCCGGTGGAAATGGACTTTACTTACCGGGAATCATACAATGAACAGGCACCGGAAGCATATGAAACTTTGTTACTGGATGTCCTCGAAGGTGAAGCCACTTTATTTATGCGGGCCGACCAGGTGGAAGCTGCCTGGAAGACGGTGATGCCGATATTAGATTTCTGGAAACAACATCCTTGCACAGGTTTTCCTAATTATGCAGCTGGTAGCTGGGGACCAGAAGAAGCAGAAGGTTTAATTGCCCGTGATGGTTTTCAATGGATACATTTACCTGAAGGAAGGATTACGGGTAAGAAAGTTGGCAAGAAATAAAACCCAATGACAACAAAGAATAATATTTTTATATGGAAAGATACTGAAGCAGCAAGTATAGCCGCTGCATATTTTTTTGTAACAGAGTGCCATCGTTGTATTGCAAAAAAAGGAAAGTTTGTCGTAGCGCTGTCCGGAGGAAATACACCCAAAAGATTATATCAATTACTGGCTAGTCCTGAATTCAGCCGGAACATTCCATGGAATAATATTTTTTTATTCTGGAGTGATGAACGATATGTGCCGCAAACAGATGCAGACAGTAATTACCGGATGGTAAAAGAAAATTTATTAGATCATATCTCAATTCCATTGAATAACATATTTCCGATGCCGGTGAATAGTACCCCCAAAGAGGCTGCAAAAGAATATGAAACAACCATCAGGCATTTTTTCAAAAATAAAAGAAATGTCTTTGACTGGCTGCTTCTTGGCCTGGGTGAGGATGGTCATACCGCTTCTCTGTTTGCGGATACAGTTATTTTAAAAGAGAAAAAAAGATTTATAAAAGAAGTATGGGTGAAACAAAAACAAACATGGCGTATCAGCTTTACACTTCCACTTATTAATAAAGCCACGCAAATTATTTTTTTAGTATCAGGAAAGGAAAAAGCAACCGTAGTCGCCGACATACTCACTCACAAAAAAAAATACCCTGCATTGCCTTCTCAATTAATAAAGCCCGTCAAAGGAACTATTTACTGGATACTGGATGAACAATCTGCGGCTAATATTTAAAATACACCACCAATTTCCCCAACCTTTTTTCATCATTGTTCATCCGTTGATAATATTTTTTAATAGGCGGTTGCTGTAAAAACCGCTCTACTTTTTTTAGCAGTTGCCCGCTATTTTTTCCAGATAGAATTTCCACTTCTCTTATCTTATTATTAATGGCGTCATCAAAAGCCTGTTGAAGGGCATCGTCTATCGCCAGACTATTATTATAAATATGGTGGAGGTCGAGTTTTATCCGGTTCATATATCAATTAAATCAACATACAATAATAAGAAACAACGAGCGGATAATAACCATCTTCCTACAGGCATTACTTCCTTATTTTTTTCACAGTCTAAACTTTTTTTAGCATATAAATCATACTTAGCACTGCTTTAAGTCATATTCTTTCCCAATAGTGTATGGTAGCTTGCTTATGCCAAAAACCATTTTTTTTAAACGTAAAAACTACTGTTATGAAAAATAATTTTCTAGTTGGGGCAATTATTGTTTCCATGGCAGGCTATGGACAGGCATGGACAAAACAATACGACCATGTTGATGAATGTGTTTGTGGGCTATCGCTGGTTGGAAAAGGAGATAAGCATGGATTTGTTGATAAGGAAGGAAAGCTTCTGGTACCACTTATATATGATGAAGCGATGACTTTTTCTGAAGGAATGGCTGCTGTAAAACAAGAAGGTAAATGGGGTTTTATAGATAGTACCGGTAAATTAGTTATCCCTCTTAAATATACTGATGCAATGTCTTTTCATCTGGATATGGCCATTGTAAACAATGGGGCCCATTATGGCTTTATTGATAAAAACGGTAAAGTAATTATTGCAATGCTCTATGACAATGCACAGAGATTCTCCGAAGGACTTGCTGCCGTAAATAAAAATGGCCAATGGGGTTATATTGATATCAATGGTAAAGAAGTGATTTCTTTCAAATATGGCTTTGGAGGCACATTTGAAGATGGTAATGCTAAAGTAATGAAAGAAGGAAAATGGATTATTATTGATAAAACAGGTAAAAAAGTGAGTGACGCAGAGTAAAGAAATAAACGAAGCGTTAGTCCATGATTTGTTCCAGGTGTATAAGTTGACCGTCTTTGTTCATTCCTTCAATGATCACCCGAAAAGATTTACTTACATCATTATTATAAAAAATAATTTTTAGTTGATTTTTTAGTACCGTTGTGGTTACCTGTGGATTCCAGTATAAAGTGGTACGTATATCCCGTTTTTCATTAGCTGCATTAAAACTGCTATAATTAGGAGAATAAAACTGACGAATAGCCGTGTAACCACTTACTTTACTATTGGCTAACCCTTTACCAGGTTCCTCTTTTGCATCATCACCCCGACGGGTATAAATAGCTATTGCACCGCTGCTACTATTGCCTGAACCACCAAAAAAAGGAGGACGTAAAACTTTAATATAAGCTATCTGAGATACAGCAATAGATGAAGCGAAGTCCCCATCAATAGGCATTTCGTCTAAAAATATCTGTGGTGATCCCCCTCGCCAGGTCATCGTAGGTGGGTTACTGCTGGTATTTATCTGTAACCCGGCTACTCTGGATTGCAGGTATTCAAAAACATTGCGGGCGGCAAACCCGAATTTATCATTTACCAGGTCAAACTGGTAACCATCGCCACCGGCAAATAAACCGGAAGAATATTTTTGATCCATTAATTCTAATGGCGATTTTGTTTTGGCCTTTATAATTACATTTTCCAGTGTTTTGCCCTCTAGTTCCTGCAATAATCTCACCGTCTCATCTGAAAGTTGAAAGTGACGGTAAAAACCGCTGGTATCGCCGAATTGATTATTAAAAAAACCAATAGCTGGTATCCTGGTTCGCAAGGCAGGAAGGCGGTTTTCCATAAATTTTGCAGAAGCATCGGCTAATCCTTTGGAAAGCTTGTAAAAAATTTGGGCGGTATCAAAAAGAAAAACTGAAGGGTCATTAAACGTACCATTACTTTCAACAGGAAGCATTAACATCTTATTACTCTCCCCCGTTTTCTTTTGGCTGATTAAAAGAATAATGCTGGCAGCATCCCTTAATTGTGCAGGTGTGGCACCATAAATTTTTCCTGAAAGAGATAGATAAGTACTGTCTTTTGGATAAATAATTTTTGGCAATTTTCCTTTTACTACATCCTCCCAATTAAACCGCCGCCATCCATTTGTAAGCATTACCAGGTCAAGACGCTGTGCTATTAAATCAGTATTATCTGAAAAATAATATGATGGATTATATACCTGCCCTTTAATTTCGCTGGTCAATAAAAGGTGAGAGATAATAGTATTACTGCTGTCTGTATCAATCCCTGCATCTGTAACAGCAACAGCAAAACTTGCCGGCAAACTGTCAGGAACAGAAATCATAATTTCATTTCTGGCTCTTTTATTCAATCCCCAATGTTCTACATTCATTTCAGCATTAAAACGATATTCTTCATTATTAATATAAGTAATTCTTTCTGCCAGCGGTTTCCATTGCCCGTCGAATACAGTAATAATTAAAATGCCAGATGGCAGGTCCTGTGTAGGTATAACACCTTTTATAAACCCCGGAGATATATCTTTTGAAATTTTAAAAGCCTGGTATTGATTAATTGTCCCAAGAATATGTAAAGTTCCCAGGCTTTTAGCTGCTTGCTGAGCTGCGGTAACGGAAAAAATTCGTTTATTTCCTGATAAGGTTAACTGTAATGAAACGCCTGATGGTTTAATGACTGGTAAGGCTGTAACATAATCCTTGCCTTTTTCATCTTTCCATTTTGCAACATAATTTTCACCGTCCTGTGGAAAAAGAAAAAAATATCCCATACCATCATGGATAATTTGAAGGCTGTCCTTTTTTTCACCATTACTATTTTGAATATATCCTCTTATTTTAACCGGTTTTCCCCACTGATCATTTGCTTTAAAAGCAATTTTATTAGAAACCCCGGCTATCACATCACCACCTTCAGGGAAAAACTGAATCATCGGTGTTGCCTGAATTTTTGCAGCCGGTACATTGTTGGTTTTTGAAATAATACGAATGTCTTTTTCATATAAAAAAGCAGAATCAAAGTTGAGCATCCACCGGGTATAAGCCCGCACATGGATGAATTTCCCTGTGTAATCAGCTGGAATATCAAACTGACTATTGCTGGTAGCATCTACTAAAGGACTAACACTATGTAATAAAAGCTTACCGTTATCATCTGTCCAGTCTGTATAAAAAGTTTTACTTTCTTCAGCAGGTAAATTGCCTTTCATCAGGTATGCTTTGAACCAGATCGTTTCACCAGGTATATAAGCAGATTTGTCATATTGAAGATAAGTGCGCTCCTGTCCGTATTGGCTTGCATACTTAAATAAAGTGGAATCAATATTTTGTGCTGTAGCTGAAAAACTGGCCAGGTTAACAATAAAAAAAACAGCAAAAATTCCTTTCATCATACAATTAATTATTGCGGGAAAATCAATGCCTGCAAATTACGGCTTACTGAAAATAAAACAAGGCCATTAACCTTTTAACAACAGTTTTTAAAAAAATCACATATTTCTACGATACTGGCCACCTACTTCATATAATGCATGGGTAATTTGTCCCAATGAACAGCATTTTACTGTTTCCATTAATTCAGCAAACAGGTTTCCATCGTTTATAGCAACTGCCTTTAACCGTTGCAGCATTTCAGCAGAGGTGCTTTCATTTCGTTTCCGGAAAGCCTGCAGGGTGTTTATCTGCTGTTCTTTTTCATCCGTTGTACTTCGAATAACTTCTGTAGGTAAAATAGTAGGGCTGCCTTTTTTATTCAGAAATGTATTCACACCAATCAATGGTAACTCACCCGAATGTTTCTGGTGTTCGTAAAACAAACTCTCTTCCTGAATTTTATTTCGCTGGTACATCCTTTCCATGGCTCCGAGAACACCACCTCTTTCTGTTAACCTGTCAAACTCAGCCAGCACAGCTTCTTCTACCAGGTCCGTCAATTCTTCAATAAGAAAAGAACCCTGGTTGGGATTTTCATTTTTAGCAGTGCCCAATTCACGGTTAATAATTAATTGTATCGCCATTGCTCGGCGAACACTTTCTTCTGTTGGCGTAGTGATGGCTTCATCATAAGCATTCGTGTGAAGCGAGTTACAATTATCATAGATAGCATACAAAGCCTGTAACGTTGTTCTGATATCGTTGAAATCGATTTCCTGTGCGTGCAGGCTTCTGCCCGAAGTTTGTATATGATACTTGAGCATCTGGCTACGCTTATTGGCTTTGTATTTATACTTCATCGCCTTTGCCCAGATTCGTCTTGCCACTCTTCCTATCACACTGTATTCGGGATCCATACCATTGCTGAAAAAGAAAGAAAGATTAGGGGCAAAATCATCAATATTCATTCCCCGGCTCAGGTAATACTCTATATAGGTAAAGCCATTGGATAATGTAAATGCCAATTGAGAAATTGGATTTGCACCGGCTTCTGCAATATGATACCCACTGATAGAAACAGAATAAAAATTTCTTACTTTTTCCCTGATAAAATATTCCTGTACATCTCCCATCAGTTTTAAGGCAAACTCTGTTGAAAAGATACAGGTGTTTTGCGCCTGGTCTTCTTTTAAAATATCTGCCTGCACAGTACCCCGAACCTGCATTAATGCTTCCCCTTTAATTTTTTCATACACTTCTTTGGGCAATACATCTGACCCCGACAAACCGAGTAATCTTAAACCTAATCCATTATTACCTTCAGGCAAAGCCACAGCCCCCTCTAAATCTCCCCGCAAGGGGGAGACTTCAGACCCCGAAAGATTGGGAAGGTCTTTCGGATGGATGGGTTTGCCATCAACACCGATGTATCTTGGCAAATCATCAATAGAATATTTTGTTTCAATTATTTTATTTACATCGTCTTTTAAATTATTGGCCAAAATATATTTTTCACACTGCTGGTCAATTGCTGCATTGAGAAAGAATGCCAGCAACATAGGTGCAGGACCATTGATCGTCATGGAAACAGATGTCTTGGGATCACAGAGATCAAAGCCACTATATAATTTTTTTGCATCATCAACGGTAGCGATGCTTACGCCACTGTTTCCTACTTTGCCATAAATATCCGGGCGATTGTCCGGATCTTCGCCATATAATGTTACAGAATCAAATGCAGTAGATAACCGTATCGCTGGCTGGCCCACACTTACATAGTGAAATCTTCTGTTTGTTCTTTCCGGACCACCTTCACCGGCAAACATTCTTGTAGGGTCTTCTCCTTCTCTTTTTAAAGGAAATACACCTGCTGTAAAAGGAAAACTTCCCGGCACATTTTCCTGCGATTCCCATTGTAAAATATCACCCCAGTCTTTATATTTCGGTAACACAATTTTAGGGATGGTTATACCACTGATACTTTTTGTTGTCATCGGTAGCTTTATCACCTTCTCTCTGACGGTGTATTCATAAAATTCTTTTTTATATTCTGCTACTTTAAGCGGCCAGTTAGTGATCAGTTTCCGGGCAACAGGCGTTAATTGTTCCGTATAGAAAGCAATAGCCTCCCCAAGCCCCTCCGCAGGAGGGGTTTTAGACCCCGATTGTTTCAGCGTTTCTAAAGCTCCATGCAGTTGATATAATTTTGTGGCAATAGCGGCCTGGTCTTTTACCAATTGATCATAGTTTCTGTTATTCTCAGAAATTTCTGATAAGTAACGGACACGATTAGCCGGAATAATGGCTTGTCCTACTTTGGCTGTTTCTGCAAAATGATAATCACCAAACGTTGTAGTTGTTTTTACCTGAATTTTTTTCAGCAGCAGTTCAAACAAATGATTTACCCCTTCATCATTGAATTTGCTGGCCATTGTGCCAACAATCGGAAGGTCTTCATCTTTTGCTGTAAATAATTGATGATTTCTTTTAAACTGTTTTTTTACATCTGCCAACGCATCTAATGCACCTGCTTTGTCAAACTTATTAACGCAAACCAGGTCAGCAAAATCAAGCATATTGATCTTTTCTAATTGCGAAGCCGCCCCATATTCCGGGGTCATCACATACATACTTACATCGCAGTAATCCAGGATGGAAGCATCGCTTTGTCCCACACCAGCTGATTCGAGAATTATAAAATCAAAGCCGGCAACCTTGCAAATATCAATAGCTTTCTGTACCGCAGCACTCAATGCCGTATTATCTTCCCTGGTTGCCAGGCTTCTCATATAAGCTCTTGGATGAGAAATGGCATTCATTCTTATCCTGTCACCCAATAATGCACCTCCAGTTTTTTTCTTGGAGGGGTCAACGGAAATAACAGCAATAGTTTTATCAGTAAAATTATTTAAGAACCTCCTTACTATTTCATCGGTGACACTACTCTTGCCTGCGCCGCCTGTACCGGTAATGCCGAGAACAGGAGCGGCCCCCCCACCCCCCGCAAGGGGGGCTTTGAAGTCTGATAGCTCGATGAGTTCGTTTTTTATTGCTGAATAATCATTACCGTTTTCTGCCAATGAAATCGCTCTTGCAATTCGTCGCACATCTTTGACTTCGTCTAATGGAAGTTTTCCATTCCAATCGGGTTTCAAAGCCCCTCCAGCGGAGGGGTTTGGGGAGGCTGATTGCTTTATCACATCTTCAATCATTCCTTCAAGACCCATATGCCTGCCGTCATCCGGTGAATAGATTCTGGTAATACCATAAGCATGTAACTCGTCGATTTCATAGGGCAAAATTGTACCACCACCTCCACCGAATATTTTGATATGACCACAACCATTTTCATCTAATAAATCCTTCATGTATTTGAAAAACTCGACATGCCCACCCTGGTAACTGGTGATAGCAATGCCCTGGACATCTTCTTCAATTGCTGTTTCTACAATTTCCTTTACGGAACGGTTATGGCCCAGATGAATGATCTCTGCGCCTTTGCTTTGCATAATGCGCCGCATAATATTAATAGCAGCATCATGACCATCAAAAAGGCTGGCAGCAGTAACAATTCTGACCCGGTATTTCTCGGATTTATTTATGACAGTATTACTCATATAATTAAAGAATAGCACAAATTTAGCTTAAAAAACTAATGCCCGTTAGCTGGTCATATCTTTGGATTGCAGCCGGTTACCTACATTTGCCACATGCAACAGCTTATTCAATCCATATCTGCCTTATATAAACAGTGGAAAGGTACTGAAG
This sequence comes from Chitinophagaceae bacterium, assembly GCA_031372465.1. Taxonomy (GTDB): domain Bacteria; phylum Bacteroidota; class Bacteroidia; order Chitinophagales; family Chitinophagaceae; genus JJ008. Next base: position 19,434 of record JANMLJ010000478.1, read on the forward strand.
CAACCTCCGTTGATATGTTGCCACAAAGCGGCAGCGAACGTCGTTATTTCCGTCTTCATGGAAAAGATGGTTCTGTAATTGGCACTTATGGGGCAAATAGTAAGGAGAACGACGCATTTATTTATTTTTCCAACCAATTCAAAGAAAGAAACCTGGCTGTTCCCAGGATACTTGCTATTAGTGACGATAAACTATTTTATCTCCAGGAGGATTTTGGAAATATTTCTTTGTTAAATCATCTCGAATCAAAAGGTTTTACAGATGAAGTGTATGGCCTATTTAAAAAAAGCCTGGAAGAACTGGCCCGTTTGCAGGTAAAAGGTGATAAAGGCCTCGATTATACGCATTGTTTGACCAATGAGGAGTTTGGCAAGCAGGCAATCATGGCAGACCTGTTTTATTACAAATATTATTTTCTTGATGCTTTGCGAAAGCCATACGACAAACAAAAATTAATTGATGATTTCGAAGCCTTAAGTAATTACCTGACGCACACTGAATATAAATATTTTATGTTCCGTGATTTTCAAAGCCGGAATATAATGGTCATGGATAACCGGGAAATTAAATCTTCCCTCCCTGCCATCGATGATTACAGCGTTCACTTTATTGACTACCAGGGAGGCATGAAAGGTGCCCCTCAATATGATGTGGCTTCAATGCTCTGGCAGGCAAGGGCGAATCTTCCTGATAGCTGGAAAAATAATTTGCTGGAAGATTATATGGAAAGTTTTTCCAACATTACCCGTCAACCCATTGATAAAGCCATATTTCGAAGCCAGTATAATGGTTATGTATTAATAAGGTTGTTGCAGGTTCTTGGAGCTTATGGCTTCAGGGGTTTATTTGAACGTAAAGCACAGTTCCTTACCAGCATTCCACTCGCATTGAGAAACCTTAAAGTTTTTTTTCAAAATCAAAGTCTGGGTATCGCGCTTCCCGAGTTAAGAAAAGTATTAGATATGTGCGTAGCAGATGAAATCATTCAGCAATTTACTCCTACGCAGGCTACTGAAGAAACACCACTGGTGGTCAAAGTAAGTAGTTTCTCTTTCCGAAAGCAAATTCCACAGGATGATAGTGGTAACGGTGGCGGTTTTATTTTTGATTGCCGTGGTATTCTTAATCCTGGCCGGGTGGAAAGTATGAAAACACAAACCGGTAGAGATAAAGAAGTAAAAGATTTTCTGGAACAACAAACAAAGATGCCGGAGTTTTTAAATAGTATTTTTGATATCGTTGACACCACGGTAGAAGAATATATTAATAGAGGATTTGAAAGCCTGATGGTAAGTTTTGGTTGCACCGGAGGTCAGCATAGAAGTGTGTATGCAGCTGATGCAATGGCCCGCCACTTAAGAAATAAATTCAACGTGAAGATTGAATTAAAACATATTGTTCAGGAAGAAAAAAACTGGCAGAACCCTTTGCCTGAAAAATAATTTCAACGCAGAGAACAAGAGTAAAAAGAGTTATCGCAGAGATGTTTTCATTGAAGTGAATCCTTTACTACTTTTTTCTCTGCACTAAAAAAAAAGATATGGATGCAATGATTTTTTCCGCAGGATTGGGTACCAGGTTCAAACCCTGGACAGATAAACACCCAAAGGCATTAGCTGTTGTGAATGGCAAAACGTTATTACAACGGAATATTGAATACTTACAGCAATATGGCATTTATGATGTTATTATTAATGTGCATCATTTTGCAGAGCAGGTAGAAATTGCAGTTATAGAATCTG
>JANMLJ010000499.1:0-6145 GCA_031372465.1 Chitinophagaceae bacterium
TTTGTAATTACGAATTCAATTGTAGGATAGTTTTCTTCCTGCACCTTAATTACATCGCTCAGCGGGGTAATATCGTCCTCTTCGTCATGAACCCAGAGCACTTTGGCGTGGATATTTTTCATAGCTCTTTTAACAGAATACCATTCCGGGTTTTCTCCGCCTGCTTTTATAATGCATTTCACAAAATCTTTTCTTATTGCCGGGTCTAAATGAAGAAAATTGAAAAAAGTAGTAATCGCTGTGCTTGTTTCTGTTGCAGGCGCAATTAATACAAGCTTATATTCAATAGTATGACTGATTTCTTCTAAAGCAAGAGAAACGGCCAATCCGCCAAATGAATGTGCCATATAAGATTGGACAGGACCATACTTTTTATGAATGGCCTGGATCATCTTTTTATATAAGGGGGCATTAATTTTTTTCCCTTCACTTCTGCCATGTGCCGGTGCGTCAAAAGCAAGTACTTCGTATCCTTTTTTGATCAATGGTCTAATATATTTTTCAAAGTTGGTGACGGAAGATTCATATCCGTGGAGAATCAGCAGCTTTCTTTCAGCCGGGTGATTCCATCGCCACCCCTGGATCATATTTCCATCCAGTTTGAATTGTAATTTTTCGGCTTGCTCAAATATTTTAGGTAATTTTTTAACATTTCTGGTTTGTGGGGTACAAAAGAGTTCAAATGCCTTTTCAGCAGCTTTCTTTTTGGATATAGCAGTAAGCAGCTTAAATTTTGTTCGGATATATCTTAAAGCGAATCGTTGAGATAACTTCATACTTGGCAAAAATAGGATGTACTTTTACACTATATTGATAATTATGATCTCCTTTCAGAGAATTGAATGCTTAATTTTTATAAAAAACAGCCGGCGTTTATGGACATTGTAATAATTGGTTCAGGGAATGTAGCTGCAATTTTGGGCAGAAAATTCAAAGCAGCAGGGCATCAGATTGTACAGGTGGTTGGAAGAAATTCAATGGACGCCAGTGCCCTGGCTTATGAATGGAATACAATTTCTACCAATTATAAAAGCCCAATCAATAAAAATGCTGATGTCTATATTATTGCCGTTTCAGACGATGCAATTGCTGCCATTGCAACAGATTTCAAATTGCCCGGAAAGGTAGTAGCCCATACGGCCGCTTCTGTTCCAAAAGAAATTTTGAAAAATATTACCAACCATTACGGTGTTTTCTATCCCTTACAGAGTTTACGAAAAGACATGAAACTTTTACCGGATATACCCGTTTTCTTTGATGGTAGCGATGATTATACAAAAAAAATATTAGCACAACTTGCACATTCTATTGCTCCGGTAAAAGTGATCGAAGGAGGGGATGATTTACGATTAAAACTGCATGTTGCTGCTGTTATTGTCAGCAATTTTGTAACACATTTATATTCGCTGGCCGAAGATTATTGTAGCAAGGAAGGTCTCGATTTCAAACAATTATTACCGCTGATTGAAGAAACAGCTTCAAGGCTAAAAAGTATTTCACCTAAAGAAGCAATAACAGGCCCTGCAATCCGTCATGATAATGAAACCATACAAAAACACCTGGAATTATTGAAAGCACATCCGCAATTAAAGAACCTATACATCTTGCTTACAGAAAGTATTCAGCAGTCGCACTGATGTTTTCCCGAACAAGTAAATGCTTTCTTTGTTTTAGCAGTAATTTTGCCGTTCGCCCTTGCAAAAAGCATTGGCGGTTAAGCAGAAACGAAAACCCGGATGATGTATACAATTAAATTCAATTTTGAGCAAAAGGGATTGTCACCTATAACATTGAGTAATGTGGAAGAAGGTCAATCACTGCTGGAAATAGCGCTGAACAATAATATTGAACTTCATCATAACTGTGGGGGAGTTTGCGCCTGCAGCACTTGTCATTTATATGTTGAAAAAGGAGCGGATTTTCTGGAAGAACTAAGCGATAGGGAAGAAGATTTTATTGACAGAGCGGTTAGTCCTAAACTTAGTTCCAGGTTAGGCTGTCAGTGTGTATTAAATAATGGTAAGGGTGATATAGAAGTAACATTACCCGACCAAACACAATTTTTAGGAGAATAAGAGAGAAGCTGGGAGTTCTTAGTTATGAGCTTCGAGTAAATACAAATAACCAGAAACAAGTAACAAGTAACAAGCATATGAGCCATTTTGAACCACCGATAAATTGGGCCGATCATGAAGACATTGCATTGAAATTATATGAACGTTTTGGTGATGATTTTGGAGAAGGAAAAATTTATCGTATCCGGTTTACAGATTTATTAGACTGGATTTTAGAAATTCCAGGCTTTACCGGCACCAGGGAGCAAAGCACTGAAGGCCACCTGGAAATGATTCAGAGTGCCTGGGTATATGAATGGAGAGATAGCCAGAAATAATTTCGAAATGTGGAAATGTGATAGTGTGAAAATATGAAAATGAACTTAGATTCATTGACTGTAGTTATCCCATTTACACACTTTCATATTTTCATATCTTCACATTTATGAATACTTCAGAACTTTTTAAACCAATTACCACCTTCATTTTTGATATTGATGGAGTGCTTACTGACGGCACAATACTGGTATTGGAGAATGGTTTGCAGGCAAGACGTATGAATATCAAAGATGGGTTCTCCTTGCAAATGGCCATTAAAAAGGGATACCGGGTAATGATAGTTTCCGGCGGCAATTCACCACAAGTAGCGAATCGGTTGGAAAATTTAGGGGTGCATGATGTAAACATGTCAGTTTTAAATAAAAAATCTTTCGTAGCAGATTATATGGCTAAAAATAATTTAGCAAAAGAGCAGGTACTTTTTATGGGGGATGATTTGCCTGATCTTGTAGTGATGTCCATTGTAGGTTTGCCCTGTTGCCCTGCGGATGCCGTGAATGAAGTAAAGGAAGCAGTGCTATATATTTCGCCCGTAAAAGGCGGCGATGCCTGTGTAAGAGATGTAATAGAAAAAGTATTAAAGCTAAACGGCCATTGGAACTATCTGGAAGAAGTTGCTTCAAAGTAGCTGCGGAGAGTTCATTATTTTCTTTTTATCTTTCCTCAAATTTTATCCATGAGATTGATTGCAGCCTTTCTGAAGATGGTACGACTGCCCAATCTCTTTTTTATGGCACTTACCCAGGTGCTATTTCAATTTTGCATTTTACAACAATTTATAAAAGTAGCGTTCCCCCTGGCGACTTTACCCGGTTTGTTTTACTCGTTCTGGCTTCCTTGTTCATTGCGGCAGCTGGTTATATCATCAACGATTATTTTGATATTGATATTGATGAAGTAAACAAACCTCAAAAAATGATAGTAGATAAACTCATTAGCAGACGTTGGGCCATTGCCTGGCATTTTATGCTGAGTGGTGCTGGTATTATTCTAACAGCCCTGGCCTTGCCTTTTGCACAAAAATGGTATTTAATAGTTGCCAATATTCTTTGTGTGGCACTTCTATGGTTATATTCCACCAATTTTAAAAAGAGCCTGTTAACTGGAAATGTTGTGATTTCCTTACTTACTGCATGGACAATCCTTGTCATTTTCTTTTCCAAAGTAGATCTGGCCGATGCCTTTGGAACGGAAAATATAAATCAGTCAAAGTTTTTCAGGTTGACTTTTTTATATGCCGGGTTTGCTTTTATCATTTCCCTGATCAGGGAAGCATTAAAGGATATGGAAGACATGCGGGGTGATTCAAAATACAATTGCAGGACCATGCCCATTGTATGGGGAGTTAATGCTACAAAAGTATATGTTGCCGTATGGTTGGTGGTATTGATGGCGGTATTGGTGATTTTGCAGGTATATATATTACAATTTAAATGGTGGTTAGCTGTTGCTTTTTCTATACCGGCAATTATCTTTCCTTTATTTATTATTTTAGTAAAGCTTAGAAAAAGTGTAAGTACACAGGACTTTCACCAATTGAGTACTATCACTAAATTGGTAATGTTCACCGGAATTCTTTCTATGTTTTTTTTCTATTATTATCTATGAATAAAATCATTCTTGCTTCGCAGTCGCCCCGGCGCAAACAATTATTGGAGTGGGCAGAATTGCCTTTTGAAATTGTGGTTAAAGAAACGGATGAACGGTTTCCTCCCGGATTAGCACCTGATGAAGTAGCTATTTATATCGCCAGAAATAAAGCGCTTGCTGTTCAGGAGCAACGAAATGCAAGTGAAGTAATTTTAGCAGCTGATACCATCGTCTTACTCGGGGATAATATTATTGGTAAGCCGGTTCACCGGGAAGATGCTGTAAGTATATTGCTGGCCTTATCAGGTTCAACACATAAAGTGATTACTGGTGTAGTTATTCGCAAAGGAGATGAGGAAATAGCTTTTGCAGATACAACGGAAGTTGAATTTCATAACATCTCCGTTACTGAAATTGAATTTTATGTAGACAAATACAAGCCTTATGACAAAGCCGGTGCGTATGCTATTCAGGAATGGATTGGAGTGGTGGGCATCAAATCAATCAATGGTGATTTTTATAATGTAATGGGGCTGCCGGTTAGCAGGGTAGTGAGAGCGCTGAAGAAAATAAATAAGAAATGAGGAATTAGAAATGAAAAATCAGCAAGTAAAAAACGTTGAATAGAACGTATCCCTATAAAGTGTGAACTTAAATATACGGTATCAATTTTTCAGAAAAGCATTGAAACTGCCAAAAGCAACAACGAAAAGATTAAAAAATAACGTATTACTTTCTAATTCCTTATTTTTCATTTCTTATTTCTAGTTTAATAATACGCCGTATATGAAATAAGTTAATTCTCCATTGACTTATAAAAACTACCTATAAGTGGTATTGTACGTATCTATCGCCTTCATTAACTTGTAGCTTTAATTTACTCCGCTGGAAATGGCCGAAAGTCCGCTGAAATTCATTTGAAAATGACTTTCAGTTTGCAGCGTAATAAAGAGCTAAAGGATTTAAATGAGAAATAAGGAATCAGCAATGAAAAATCAGCAAGTAAACACCTTCTAAAATGGAGAATAAATTAATAAAGTTTGACCTCGAGGACCGACTGGTTGACTATGCCTGTCTGTGTCTAGACGTTTGCGAATTATTGCCAAGTTCAAAAGCAGGACAAAATCTCGAGAATCAACTGTCAAAAAGTGGCACTGCTACGGCACTTATTTATGGTGAAGCTCAGGCTGCTGAGTCGAGAGCAGATTTTTTGCATAAAATGAAAATGGTCCTAAAAGAAATCAGTGAGTCAAGCGTTAATCTGAAAATAATAAAAAGAAAACCAGTAGTAGTTCATCCAAATATTGATATTGCGTTTAATGAATCGAATGAACTGATGGCAATTTTTCTAAAAAGTATCGAAACTGCCAAAAGCAATAACGTGAAGGTTAAAAAGTAACGTACTACTTTCTCATTCCTTATTTTTCGTTTCTTATTTCTAATTTTTTATGACGGAAAAACTGCTACAATTCATCTGGCAATTTCAATATTTCAATAAAAGCGAATTGGCTACTACAACTGGCGAATCCGTTCAGGTTCTTTTTGCCGGACAGCTTAATAGCAACCAGGGTCCCGATTTTTTGGATGCAAAAATTAAGATTGGCAACACTACCTGGGCAGGAATGGTGGAATTGCATATCATGACTTCTGATTGGACAAAGCATAATCATCATAATGATAAAAATTATAATAATGTAATGCTTCATGTGGTATGGGAAGATGATGGAGACCGGAACTCGGTTCCGACCATTGCAACGAAACAGAGTACCGTTCTCCCTGGAAGCCGGAACTCCGTTCCGGCTAATTCAACGGAACAGACCCGATATCTATCGGGTTCCGTCGTCCCGGTTTTAGAATTGAATGGCCGGGTATCAAAAGTTCTCCTGCACCGATATGAAGAACTAATGAACGCCGGATCTTTTATTCCCTGTGAGAAAACCATGCATACTGTAAGGGATATAACCTGGAATAGCTGGAAGGACAGGTTGTTGGTTGAAAGGCTATTGCGAAAAGCTCAAATTATTGAAACATATTTAAAGCAAAACAATTATCACTGGGATGAAGTATGCTGGTGGATGCTGGCAAAGAATTTTGGCCTGAAAGTTAACGCTGAGACTTTCGAAGCAATGGCTAAGTCAGTTCCAATCAGCATACTTACAAAA
>JANMLJ010000541.1:0-2057 GCA_031372465.1 Chitinophagaceae bacterium
ATTGTAAATTCTGTTCCCGCCTGCTCCGCCGCGGCGGATTCGGCGGACAAGCCCTCTTTCGCTGAAGCTACAGAGGGCAGGCCTTCATTCTCTTTCGTGTCCACTTTTATTTCTCCTCCATGTGCTTTCACAATATCATAACTCAAACTCAATCCCAATCCTGTTCCCTGTCCGGTGGGTTTGGTAGTAAAGAATGGTTGAAATATTTTATCGAGAATTTTTGGAGGGATACCCGGACCATTATCTTTTACACTTATAAAAACTTTATCGCCAACTTTCTTTGTGCTCAGCCAAACAGTAGGAACATGTTTATAATCGGGGTCTGAGAACCCCCTTGCGGGGGGCAGGGGGGCCGCATAAAACGCATTATTGATTAAGTTGAGAATCACTCTTCCAATATCCTGCGGAACAATATTGATGTTGCCAATCGTTTCATCAAAATCAGTTTTCATGGTGGCGTTGAAAGATTTATCTTTTGCACGCAGGCCATGATAAGACAAGCGTAAATATTCATCAGCCAATGCATTGATATCAGTGAGTTCTTTTTTACCACTTCCCCTGCTGCTGTGTTGTAACATCCCTTTTACAATAGCATCAGCCCTTTTGCCATGGTGGTTTATTTTTTGTTCATTCTCTTTTATGTCATTCAGAATTATTTTTGCTTCTGAAATATTTCCCTTGTCTATTTCTTCACCTGCTTCATCAATTAATTCTGTATTTACTTCTGAAAAATTATTAACGAAGTTCAACGGGTTTTGTATTTCATGGGCAATACCGGCAGTGAGTTCTCCGAGGCTGGCCATTTTTTCTGATTGGATAAGTTGGGATTGGGTGGATTTAAGATCGGATAAACTGTTTTGCAATTCCTGTGTACGCTCAAGCACTTGAATCTCCAACTGTTTTTGTTGCTGTTCAGCCAATACTCTTTTCTCCTCCGATAATGCTACAATCTGTTTTGCGTTGAGTATGATATTTTTATTGATTTCTCTGAAGCGGAGTGCCACATAAATCAACAAGCTGAGTGGAAAACATAAACATATACCAGTAACTAATTTGTAAATGAGCGGTGAACCAGGTTCAGGATTTAAAACAAAAAGTAGAAATAATAAGGCAACAAGTAGTAGTATGCCCGTAGCCACTACTCGTTGAGCAGATCCTGCTTTTCTAAAAGAGATGATAACCCAGTATAATATAACTACTAAATTTATCAAATTAGAAAGACCAGTTAATACCTTCAAAAATGGTTGGTTCTGAATGCCGTAAAGATTGATTAACCCAGCAATTAAATTAAATAAATTAAAAAGAACGGCTCCTGTAAATAATACCCGGTTAAACCCTTTTAATTGAATTGTAAAAATTTTTATTACGGTTTTAAGTATTAATAAAACCAGAACGAAGCCTGTAATTCGACTGGCAACATCAATGAAGAAGAGCCATTTTGGATGAATAATAGTTTCTCCTGCATAACTATTTAGAAAGGTAAATACTAGAAAACAGCAAAACATAAAACACACACCTGCATACAACAATAAATTACGTTCATTTTTATTTAGCAAAAACAATAAGAAAAACAGAAAGGCAAATAATAAATTAGCACCAATCCATACTGTCCAATAATTAAATTCATTCCTGTTATAGAATTTGGGAAGTGAATAATCTGATAGTAAAGAAACAAATCCCGATTTATACCAGGAGTTTAGCCGTCCAATCATCATACTTGTTCTTCGGCTTGGGGGAACTATTTCATCTTTTATATGAACAGCAAGTGTATGAACCTGCCCCGGAGCTAAATTTATTCTTTGTGTTGGATCAATTTCAAGAAAAAATTCAAAAGGTTTTTTATTGTTGCCTATCTTTCCGTATGTACTAAAGCGTTGCCCATCTATATACACTTCGCCTGCCGCATAGGGTTGGTACAAAAGCCTCCATGGAAAGTTTGCCAAACTACTGTCTACAATAAATTTAAAACGAAACCATCCTTCCAACTTTCCATCGGCGTCAGTATAACTGGCATCCAAGTTTTGGGGCAATAATGCTTGCCAGCCAGTCATATCAAT
>JANMLJ010000552.1:0-1858 GCA_031372465.1 Chitinophagaceae bacterium
ATCAGCCAATGCTCCAGCCGGTGATGAAGAGGGATCAATATCGCAGCAACTCCAACAAAAATCAGAATTTCTAATAGTGGTGTATGATGTGTAAGCCTGGCAACGGTGGGGTGAAGCAACAAGGTTAAGTATTCAAAAAGAAACAACAAAGAAAGAACACCAAGCAGGCGAATTAATCTGATAGGCACATTTACCCGGCTTAGTAAAAGGGTAATCAGAAATAAACCTGGAATAAATATAGCGATCAGTAACATCTGTAATTGTTCAAGCCGCTGTTTCCTGTCTTGTTTTCTTTCTTCCTCAATTTCCAGCTGCCGGAAATGTTCATTACTGGAAATGATCTGCGACTCTCTTATTTTACTCTTACTGTTTAGCGAATCATTAAGGCTTTTTACAAAGTTTACATAGGTGAAAGCACTATCAATATTTTTGAGACTTTTATAATGGTCAGTCAGAAATTCGGCAGCATCCAGTTGCTTGGAAATAAACCCGTCTTTTTTGGCTATAGCTAGCGACATGTTAGCATAATAGCCGGCTGAATCTTTTTTATTAAGTTGCTTATATAAATTAGCCAAACCAAGTGTGGCTTCACAAAGAACCTCATCATCTTCAGCTTCCTGCAGAAATTTTATGCCGGTTTGATAATTAATAAATGATTGCTGAAGACTCCCCAATTTAAGGTAACTGTGTCCAAGCCCGGTCAATGATGTGCCGGTAAAATCACCGATAAGATCAGCTTTAGGATATACCTTAGCCAGTTGCAGGGATTTGTTGAAATAGGTGAGGGATGAATCGGCAATATCAAGAAGATTATAAGCATCTCCTATATTAAGTGCGGTATAATACTTTGAAATTTCGATATTGTGTTTTACAATAACAGAGTCTGCTTTTGTATAATATTCAAGCGCTTTGCGATATTCTCCCTGCTCCCTATAAACACTACCAATACTAATTAATACACTTGCCAGGTTTTCAGGGTTCTTTTGCTTTTCCTCCAGTTTCAGTTTTTGTATACTTAATTCCAATGCAAGAGGGTAATTGCCTATTTTTCTAAATGTATTGGCTAAAACACCGATTGCCCTTGATTCACCGCTCCTATACTTTATTTTTCGGGCGAGCGATAATGATTGATAAGATAAGGTGAGTGCTGAATCAGGATTATTATCACTGATACAATCAGCCAACAGCCACATCAGATTTACCCGGGTACTGTCTTTTTTTTCTATCGATAATGCTTTACCGAGACTGTCTGCTACTGCCTTTTGAGCAAAAGAAACAACAGAAAAGAATATAAAACCCGCCAGCAGAAAATATTTTTTTTGTGCAAAAATTTTATAGCGATTTTTTTCAGTCATTTGTTGGGTCATTAATAAATTTGACCCTTCTAAATTAATTATTAATAACTGTTTCAGTGATTTTTTCTCTCCAAAAAGTATAATTTGAAGTTTTTTTGATTGGTGTAAAGATTTAATTTTATCAGCATTGAAAAAATAAAATCATTGATCAACCCCGAAAAATGAGAAAAATAACGTTGGCCATTATCATATTATCATTTTTTGCTGCTTGTAAAACCCCTTCAGGGGTTGTTACAAATAAATCCGGTGCTGTTTCGGCATTCCTGTTGGGCGATTTTACAGACGATTACAATATCCGTTACACTATTAATGATTCGCTATGGATCCAGCATCCCAACATTAAATATCATATTATCCAATCAAACATCAGTAAGCAATACCTGATAGCCAGAAACGATACTAACAATCCATCGGAAGCTGGTTTGTACACCCGGATTGATTATATGGAATTTCAAAACATGGAATCGTATACCTGGGGTTTTTGTCTCACAGTTTATAATGCG
>JANMLJ010000584.1:0-2510 GCA_031372465.1 Chitinophagaceae bacterium
ATCAGCGACCAGAAAAAAATCGACTGGCTGACCAATGAAGTGGAAAATAAAATGCAGGAGCCGCTTTCTTTGATTAAAAGGAAAAGGATTCTGGAGAAACTGAACCAGGGAGTAATGTTTGAAAAATTTCTTCACACAAAATATGTTGGCCAAAAAAGATTTTCATTAGAAGGTGGAGAAACAACGATAGCAGCATTGGATGCTATCATTAATACGGCGGCTGATAATGAAGTACAAGAAGTAGTGATCGGTATGGCACATCGCGGCAGACTGAATGTGCTGGCCAATATTATGGGTAAAACCTATGCACAGATCTTTAGCGAATTTGAAGGAACCGCCAAACTTGATCAAACCATGGGCAGCGGTGATGTAAAGTATCACATGGGCTATGGAAGTGAGTGGCAGACGTTGAATGATAAAACCATTTACCTGAAACTGATGCCCAATCCATCTCACCTGGAAGCAGTGGACCCGGTGGTGGTTGGTTTTGCCAGGGCCAAGGCGGATGTTTTATATAAAAGTGATTTTGATAAGATACTTCCGATATTAATTCATGGTGATGCTTCTGTAGCAGGGCAGGGGATTGTGTATGAAGTATTACAGATGAGCGGTCTTGATGGTTATTATACCGGCGGTACCATTCATTTTGTGATCAATAACCAGATCGGGTTTACTACAGATTTTGATGATGCAAGAACTTCTGATTATTGCACTTCCTTAGCGGCAGCTATTCAAGCTCCGGTATTGCATGTAAATGGCGATGATCCCGAAGCGGTAGTAAAATGCGCAGAGATAGCCACCCGTTTCCGTCAGGAATTTAATTCAGATGTTTTTATTGATATGGTTTGTTACCGTAAGCATGGACATAATGAAGGCGACGATCCCAAATTTACCCAACCACATTTATATGCCCTTATCGACAAACATCCCAACCCACGGGAAGTGTATGTAAAATATTTACTGGAGAATGGTGAACCAGATGCACAGGAACTGGCGAAAGAAATGGAAAAGAAATTCTGGGCCGATCTGCAGGAAAGGCTGGATGAAGTAAAACAAAATCCATTGCCTTATCATTACCAGGCGCCGGAAGTAGAATGGAAAAAATTGCGTAGGGCCACTCTCACCGATTTTGATCAATCACCGGTAACGTCTATCAACAGGGATGATTTTAAAAAAGTATTTGATGCATTGATGAAATGGCCGGATGATTTTAAGCCGCTTCGTAAAGTGGAGAAAATATTGCAGGATAAAATAAAGTTATTTGATACAGAAGAAAAAGTGGATTGGGCTACCGCGGAGTTAATGGCTTTTGGAACGCTGATCAATGATGGAAAAAATGTGCGGATGAGCGGACAGGATGTACAGCGGGGAACATTCTCACATCGTCATGCTGTACTTCGTGATGAAGTGAACGATAATGATTATAACCGGTTGAGCAGAATACCGGATGCTACGGGCGAATTCAGGATATATAATTCATTGCTTAGTGAATATGGTGTATTGGGATTTGAATATGGTTATTCAATGGCAAATCCGAATGCACTGGTAATCAGGGAAGCACAGTTTGGCGATTTTGCCAATTGTGCGCAAACGATGATCGACCAGTTTATTGCCGCAGGCGAACAGAAATGGAATAAGATGAACGGCGTTACCTTATTATTGCCGCATGGTTATGAAGGGCAGGGGCCGGAACATAGTAGTGCAAGAATGGAACGTTTTTTACTATTGTGTGCCGAATTGAATATGGTGATCACGAATATTACCACATCTGCAAATTACTTTCATGTATTGAGAAGACAATTAGCCTGGCCATTCAGAAAGCCGTTGGTTAACTTTTCACCAAAAGCAAATCTCCGGCATCCGGGTACTTATTCAAGAATGGAAGAATTTACCAATGGCGGATTTAAAGAAGTGATGGATGATATAACAGCAGATGCTGCAAAAGTTAAAAAAGTATTATTCTGTTCCGGCAAGATTTATTTTGATATGGCTGAGCGGCAACAGAAAGAGAACAGAGCGGATATTGCTATCATCCGCCTGGAGCAAATTTATCCATTGCCATATAAGCAACTGGAAGCTTTACAGAATAAGTATGGTACTGCCACCTGGTTTTGGGTACAGGAAGAACCGTTGAATATGGGAGCTGCTTCATTTTTGAGAATGAACCTGCACAGTATCAACTATGGAATTATAGGTAGACAGCCATCAGCGTCTACTGCTACGGGTTACAATAAAGTACACCAGCAGGAGCAAGCGGAGATTATTGAAGCGGCATTTAGTATTTAATGGATTTTATAAAGCTTTATAAAACGATTTTTTCAGTCATTATCCGTTGATAAAACGGGTGAGCGAATAAAAGCTAATAACAACACATTTTAACTGTAAGAAAATAGAAATTGCAACCATGACAGATATAAAAGTACCAACCGTTGGCGAATCCATTAATGAAGTAACCTTACTGAAATGGAATAAGAAAGATGGCGAATATGTGGAAAGAGATGAAGTGATTG
>JANMLJ010000608.1:0-11891 GCA_031372465.1 Chitinophagaceae bacterium
CATGCCATTGCCCTGGCAAAAAAAGGAATACCGGTAAATGCTGTTGATATTCTTGATGAATATATTGATGAGATTAAGTATGCAGTTGAAAAAGAACAACTGCCACTGAAAGTCATCAAAGGGGATGTATTGGCGTATAAAATTGATGAAGCAGTTGACCTGGCAATTTGTATGGGTAATAGTCTGAATTTTTTTAATGCCCATGATACTACCAAACTTTTAACAGAGATCTCTTCGCAGTTGAAACCGGGTGGTCATTTATTAATCAATAGCTGGTCTTTAACTGAAATAGTATTCAGAAATTTTAAAGATAAAAGCTGGAGCCAGGTTGGCGATCTGAAATTTCTTGCAGATAGTAAAATTCATTTTCATCCTACCCGAATAGAAGTGGAAAGTACCATTATTTCTCCCGATGGTAAAACAGAAGTGAAAACCGGTATTGATTATATATTTTCTATTAATGAAATGGAAATAATGCTAAAAGAAGCCGGCTTGCGCCTTACCGCTGTGTATAGCATACCCGGGCGTAAGAAATTTACTTTTGGTGAACCAAGAGCTTACCTGGTAGCTGAACGAGTGTAGCTATTTTTTTGTAATTTGGTTTATTATTAACGACCTATCTGCATGAAAAAATTTTTTTTTGTTTTAAGCTTTTGTGTTTTTACAATAAAAATATTTTCACAGACCTGGGCTGATAATGTGGCACCTGTTCTTTTTTCGAAATGCGTTTCCTGTCATCGGCCGGAAGGCATTGCCCCTTTCTCATTGTTTACCTACAATGATGCATTTGCTAATCGTAATTCTATCCGCAATGCAGTTTCAACAAAGCATATGCCACCATGGCCTCCGGATGATAATTATGTTCATTTTACCGGAGCCAGAACCCTTACGGCAGCAGAAATAAGTACCATCGTAAATTGGGTAAATAATGGCGCCCCTTCCGGGAATATTGTCAATGCTCCTCCCGTGCCGCCTGCAGTAACAAATGGGCTTGGAACTCCGGATACTGTATTAAGAATACCCAATTATACCAGTACGGCATCATCTGCAGATATTTATCAATGCTTTGTTTTACCCTTACGGTTAACCGCAGGGAAGTATGTTTCTGCCATTGAAGTAGTACCTGGCAATGCATCGATAGTTCATCATGTATTAGTTTACCAGGATACAACAGCTAACCATGCGGCTCAGTTATTGGATAATGCAAGCCCGGGCCCTGGTTATACCAGCTTTGGAGGTATAGGTGTTAACAATCCTGTTTTAATTGATGCATGGGTACCCGGAACTGCTGTAAAAAAACTTCCAACTATTTTCGGAAAAAGAATTTTTACTAATTCTGATTTGGTGATTCAGGTTCATTATCCGGCTGGCAGTAACGGACGATTAGACAGCACCAAAATAAAGTTGTATTATAACAATAATTCATCGGCCAGGGATGTACGAATAGAACCAATTCTTAATCATTATGCACCAGTGCTGGTGAATTGGCCGCTCACTATTCCTGCAAATACAATCAAGACCTTTGAAGAAAGATATACATTGCCTTCTATTTTCAAAGCAACAGTACTGACAGTGGCACCTCATATGCACCTGGTAGGTGAATCGGTAAAATCGTATGCAACCAAGCCAAATGGAGATACGATTCGTTTTATAGATATTCCACATTGGGATTTTCACTGGCAGGGACAATATTATTTTCAACGTCCTGTAATTGTAGATGGCGGAAGCACTTTACGGGCCTTTGCCACCTATAATAATACCAGCTCCAATCCGAATAATCCAAATAGCCCGCCCAAAACAGTAAATTTAGGCGAAGCAACCACTGATGAAATGATGCTGGTCTATTTTGCTTTTACGCAATACCAGGCAGGTGATGAAAATATTATTATTGATAGCAGCCAGCTTACCACAGCTGTTGGAAATCCTTCAATGGCTGTTAAAGAGTTGAAAATATTTCCTAACCCGGTAAATGCCTATTTGCAATTTCAAAACCCGGAACAACATAAAAAATCAACCCTTTCCATTTGGGATATGGCCGGCAGAAAAATGGTTGAAGCAGATATTACGCACCAGCAATTTGTAAATGTTCCCACTTACCGCTGGACGAATGGATTGTACAGGGTATACATACAAACCAGTGAAACGATCTACGCAGGGAAAATAGTAGTACAACATAAATAATAACGATTGTGTATCCATAATAGTCCTCCCGATAGTCCTGAGGCATCGAAGGATCGGGATAATTGGCCTAAAAGGATGATACATCGGCAGTATACCGGAAACAGTTGGACTAATTTATAAATACATTTGGTATAACAGGGATATAATAACTAACGGAAAAAATAAACCCCGGCGTTATGAAGACCGGGGTTAAACGTTACTGTTATGAAAAGAAAAATTTTTTTGAAGCGTAACACTTCATAGGATCAAGCTTTTAGGGTTGGAACCAGGTTAAATGGTTGGTTCTTTTAAAGGGTATTGGATTAAAAACGGGGCTTTGGGCTAACTTATATTGTCTAAACTAAAAAAAGAAAGTTGATTGGCCGGTAGAGTGTCTCCCGATTAAAATCGGGTTTGGTTTTATTAGGATTATTGGATATTAAGTTATGGACGGTCTGGACATTTGGATGAAAAATAAAAACAGTCATCCGTGTCAATCAACTTTCTGAAACAAATGTATAGCTATAATGATAGGTGAACAATAGGATAACTGCCCTATTTGCAACATACGGTAATTACTGGAGCTATCGTAGAATCTACATTTTGTTCTTCGTAAAACTCCGTTATGTACCGTAAATTCATGTACTTTCCGCAGTTCAGAAATTAAGTAGTTTCCCTATGTTAAATGTTAAGGGAATTTCCCAACTTGCACTTGCGAATAAATACTAAATCCAATTTTTTATCAATAACCTAAGTACATGAAAAACCACGACTCAAATGCAGTAATCAAAGTAGCCATTGCCGACGATCATGCTCTCTTCCGGACTGGTGTTAAGACATCCCTTCAGAGCAGAAAAGATATCCAAATGGTGGCTGAAGCTGAAAATGGTATGCAGTTACTGAACCTTTTGCGTCATATTCAACCTGATGTGGTGTTATTAGATATACAGATGCCTATCATGGATGGTTTAACGACCTTACCAGAGATCAAAAAATTATACCCGGATGTAAAAGTGATTATGCTCTCCATGCATAATGATTACTCAGTAATTTCCAAGATGATGGAAATAGGAGCTAATTCTTATCTCACTAAAGAATCAGGATCAGAAATGATCTATGAAGCGGTAAGGGCCGTCTATGAAAATGATTTCTTCTTTAATGAACTTACCAATAAGGCTTTGCTGAGCGGTTTGCGTACAAAACGTACTTCTGAATCATCGATGCAACAGGATGTTCAGCTAACTGATAAAGAAGTAACGATCCTGAAACTGATGTGTGATGAAAAAAGCACTAAGGAGATTGCAGATATTGTTGACCTAAGTCCACGAACAGTAGAGGCAATACGTGATAAGCTGAAAACAAAAACAGGTACCAAATCAATGGCCGGCCTGGTTATGTATGCAGTGAAAGCCGGATTACTGGAACAGGCATAAAATTACCCTCCAACTATATTAAACCACCCCGTCTTAGGCAGGGTGGTTTTTTTTATTTTACTTTGAACATATGAACAACATATGCTTTAATGGAAAAATTGTAGCAGCTGATGAACCGGCATTATTGGTTTCCAACAGGGGTTATCGTTATGGCGATGGGTTGTTTGAAACAATAAAAGTGGCAGAAGGACAGCTTATTTTGGAAAACTATCACTTTGAAAGACTTTTTTCCGGACTTTCTTTGTTGAAATTTGAGATACCTGTACATTTTACCAAAGAAAAAATTAAAGCCGGGATACTTCAACTGTGTAAAAGGAATGGATGTGAAAAATTCGCCAGAGT
The DNA here is from genome assembly GCA_031372465.1 of Chitinophagaceae bacterium. GTDB lineage: Bacteria > Bacteroidota > Bacteroidia > Chitinophagales > Chitinophagaceae > JJ008. The sequence continues at coordinate 3,936 of JANMLJ010000608.1, forward strand.
TCGTCTTTCTGTTTTCAGGGGAAATGGCGGTTTATATGATGAAGACAAATCCCTTCAATATATTATTGAATGCTGGCCTCTAAGTAATTCAGTCAACAAATTAAACGAGAATGGGCTGGTAATTGATGTTTTTAACGAGGGTGCAAAAACTTGTGATAAATTTTCTAACCTGAAATCTGCCAACTTCCTGATTTATTCGATGGCAGCGTTGTATGCGAAAGAAAAAAAATTTAATGATTGCCTGGTATTAAATACTAAAGGCAATATTGCGGATTCCACCATTGCAAATGTTTTTATTATAAAAAATGGAGTTGTTATTACACCCGGCCTTGAAGAAGGCTGTATTAACGGAGTGAAAAGGAGACAACTGTTGAACCAATTGCGGGATGGAGGCGAAGAAGTTCAGGAAATGGCAATAACTGTTGCTGACATTGAAGCAGCAGATGAACTATTTTTAACAAATGCTATTAACGGTATCCGCTGGGTAAGACAGTTCGGAAATAAGAATTATATAAACACTAAAACAGCAGAAATTTATAATCGATTTCTTGCAACAATTTCTCCCTGATCTTGTTTCCTTTAATTCATGAAGCCTGTTGTAAATATATTCTGGTTCCGCCGCGACTTACGATTGCAAGATAATGCAGGATTGTACCATGCTTTAAAGGAAGGGAATCCAGTACTTCCACTTTTTATATTCGACAGAAACATACTGGATGAACTGGCCGCAGGGTCCCCTGAAGAATATAAAAAAGATAGGCGGGTGGAGTTTATTCACCTTGCATTGCAAGACTTGCAGCGGCAATTAGTAAAGATTGATTCTTCATTAGAAGTACGATATGGCACACCAATAGTTATTTTTTCTGACTTATTAAATGAGTATGCTATTGAAAAAGTTTTCACTAATCATGATTATGAGCCCTATGCTTTAGAAAGGGATACGGCGATTGAAAAGCTTTTGAGCGCAAATGGTGCGAGTTATCAGAGTTTCAAGGACCAGGTATTACTTGAAAAAGATGAAGTGTTGAAAGATGACGGTAAGCCTTACACTGTATTTACTCCTTATGCGAGAAAGTGGAAAGCAGTTTTGACTGAATTTCACCTGAAAGCATACTCCTGTAAAAAATATTTTAGTAATTTCTTTAAGCTGACCGAAAAAAAAATCCCTTCTTTAGAAGAAATGGGTTTTATAGGTGCGGGTCAATCTTTTCCCGGCAAGGAATGGCAGGGAGCTGTTATAAGAAATTATAAAGATCAAAGAGATATTCCTTCTATACAAGGCACAACAAGGTTAAGTGTTCATCTGCGTTTTGGAACTATCAGTATAAGAACGTTGGCCAGTGAGGCAGGTGCATTAAATGAAACCTATCTCAATGAGCTGATCTGGCGGGATTTTTATCAAATGATACTCTGGCATTTTCCCAAAGTGGTGGGTCATGCTTTTAAGCCTGACTACGATAAAATAAAATGGAGAAATAAGGAGAATGAGTTTGCAGCCTGGTGTAATGGGCAAACAGGTTATCCGATAGTAGATGCAGGTATGCGGGAACTTAATAACACTGGTTTCATGCACAACCGGGTGAGGATGATCGTAGCTTCATTTCTCACCAAGCATTTATTAATAGACTGGCGTTGGGGCGAAGCATATTTTGCCGATAAATTATTGGATTTTGATCTGGCTTCTAATAATGGTGGCTGGCAATGGGCTGCGGGTAGTGGATGTGATGCCGCGCCCTATTTCAGGATTTTCAATCCATACCTGCAAACAAAAAGATTTGATCCGGACTTAAAATACATACGCAAATGGGTGCCGGAATATGAAGATTTTTCATATCCCCAACCAATAGTGGTACATGAAGTGGCAAGGAAAAGATGTTTAGCCGTTTATTCGATGGCGCTTAAAAAATAATATAGTCAACGAAAAATGTTTTTTTTTAGAAATAGAAATTTCTTCCTCCTCTACGGTTTCCAAATCTTGGATTTACTACGTTGTTATAAATGGAACCGAAACGGTAACTAAATCCAATCGAGGAATTAAAATTATTGGAGGTTGGGTATTGCCTTACATTAGCGAGAATATCGTCAGTAGAAAAATCCTCTTTCCTGATATTGGGATAAACACCTTTGGTGAAATCAGCATTTACATTGAAATAAATACTCAGCCCTTTTACAATTCTGAATTCGATATATCCGCCAACATAAATATTACGAATATCACTGCCCCTGATTTTATTTCCTTTCAGGTCAAATGAGTTTAAAAAACTTTCCCAACCGCCGTAGGCATTTATATTTCCCCATTTTTGAACAAATGCGGCATTGATCGATAAGGAATGCTGATAGACAGCTTCCTGTAGTTTGTCGTAATAGGAGCTGTCAATATAATTATTCCAGCCAGGTCCTATTTCATAATAGAAAGTAATTGCTTTTTTAACAGATTCAATGTAGGGAAATATACTGTATTCAATTGCTGGCCTTACTGAATATTGCTGATTATAATTACTGTATGTATTATGCGAAATGAAAGCCCCTCCGCCATACGACCAATGCTTGTTAATACTCACTACTTCGTTGCCATAGATACCCCAACTATCATTGATATATGTGTCTGTATTTGATCCAATGCTGATATCCCGTTGATTTTTTGTATAATAGATGCCAGCTTCCATTTTTAATTTTTCGGTCGTTGTTGAGCCACTGAAACTGCCGGAATAGCGGTACGATTTACTGTAATCATCTTTATTATAGCCGCCATCAACCCTGGCATTGTAAACCCAGAAATTCCATTTGTCTTTTTTATTAGTGGTTGCATTGAGAGCCGTTTCATTTTTACTAACCGGGATGCTGATGATTATTTTTTCAGCCAGCGAAGTTTTATTTAAAAAAGGGATAAGGCCCAGTTTTAAATATTTTACAAATTTTTCGCGGTATTCTTCATCTGTATCAATACTGTTTCTGAAAAAAACTAAGGTATCTTCTTTGCCTTTGAAATTTTCCTGGCCGGAAATAAACATTTTTACTTCTTCTCCATCGGCCCCGGTGGATTGAGATGTTACCTGAATGAAAATATTGGCTAAAAAACGATCAGGAACAAAGTCAATAAACGTGATCTCTGTTTTGACATACTGCATAGGGCAATAACCATTGCAGTCGATAAAGACTTTTAGTTCGTCTTTGGTTTTTGACTGAGTAAAAACCGGGGTAGCGTAAAAAATATATAGCAACAGGAATATGGGTAATTTTCTCATGGTTAGTGGTTCAAAAACAAAAACAGGCTGATTTCCGGCTATTCGGGCATACTACACTGTAAAATCGATATTCTAATGTTAATAGAAATCTAAATTTTTCTTATACAAAGAAAGGCCGAAATTGGATAGGAAGATAAACATTATTTGTTCGGGGAAAGGTTGGCTTGAGGAATGGATTTTTTTGCGATCCTTTCAACTAGATGAAAATAGGTTGGAGAATTGCAATATTTTATTATATAAATAGTACATCTTCATCATCTGCTTCCTGGTTGTTTAATTCCAGAAAGACCTGGTGCAGGGTTTCGATAGCCAGTTTACCATCATCTCCCAAATCAAGGCTGTAATTATTTACATAAAGATCAATATGCTGCCGCATCACTTCTTCATTCATTTCCTGTGCATGTTTTTTTACATACTCCGGAATAATAGGATAGTTTTTAAAGGCAAATTCTATGCTTTTGCGGATCAGTCCATTTATTTTAAGGGCTACTGATCTTTTTACCGATTGGTTAATAGCAATGCCTCCTAATGGAACAGGGAGTTCCATTTTTTGTTCCCAGTATTCGCCAAGATCTTTCACTTTGTGTAAGCCTTTCTGCAGATAAGTAAAGCGGTTTTCATGAATAATAACACCGAGATCAGTTTCTTTATTTATCAACGCAGCTTCAATACCAGAAAAAGGTAAAAATATTTTATCGGTTGCATCAGGATATGCGAAAGTAAATAAGAGGTTAGCCGTTGTGTTTATACCTGGAATGGCAACGGATGCCTGGTTTATTTCATCCTCCGATATCTCATGTTGTGCATCAGAGATCAATAAGGGCCCAACTCCTTTTCCTACAGCACTTCCCGCAGTCAGCAATGTATAATTATCTAAGGACCTGAAAAAAGCAGGAAAACTAAGTTTGGTGATAGCAAGCTTGCCTTCTAAAGCCCATTGGTTCAGTGTTTCCACATCGGCCAATACTGTTTCAAATTCAAATCCTTCGCTATCAATTTTTTTATTGACCAGTGCATCAAAAATGAAGGTATCGTTGGGACAGGGTGAAAAGCCTAAAGTTAGTTTCATATATTTTGTAACAAACGGATTAGTTCCTTGTTGAGGTTTGTAATAGATTCTTTCATTTTCCAGTTCTTTTTATTTCTTTCGCCGATATAATTGGAGATACTTCTAATTTGTAAAAAGGGAATTTTTTCCATCACACATACATAATGCAAGGCAGCTCCTTCCATAGACTCCGTAACCGGATCAAATTTTTCTTTGTAAAATTGTATCAGTTTTTTTGAGGTAGTAATTTGATTAACCGATATTCCTTTTACTGCCTTTAGTTTATTTTTCTTTACGAAGTTATTTTCAGGATTTTTAAGCCATCCTTTTTTATAAGGGAACTGGTTTTGTGAAATTAATTGCAAATCAAAAAGAGTCCTTAATTTTTTTAATTCAACTACACCTTCATCCGCAATGGCATCCTGCTTGATGAATACTACTGAGCCCAATGGTATCTTTTTGTCAAAACAACCGGCTAAACCGGCCTGGACTACAAAATCCGGCTTTTTTATAATGAAATGTTTGGTGAGGTGATAAGTGGTTGCTGTCAAACCAATTCCGGTGATCAGCACATCGATGCTTAAATCAGGCCAATTTTTTTCTGTTGTACGATAATAGTCAAGGAAAGGAGAAATTTCTTTAACTGTAGCGGCAACTAACAGGCAATTCATAATTCTATTCGGTATGAAAATTATTACAAAGTTACCGATTTGCAGTCACCCTATGGCAATCTTATAATTTCATTATTTTGCCATTCGTTAAGTTTTATCAACAAACCAGGATCACCTGAATTATTCTTTTAGTTAACTTATTGACTGCCATCCTATGAAACGAGTATAGGTTGGTTTTTGAAATTGGGAAAATATTTTACATACGAGTAGTTATTATTTTAAATATTTTTTACCAATAGTTAACTGATTCTTTGAACTTTATTTTCTCCTACCTTTGCCGTCTGTCTGCCAAATGGCAGGCCTCACTTCCGATAGTCCTGAGTATACCGAAGGAACGGAATCCTTCCCCCCAAACTGCTGAGAAGGAACTAAAAAAGTAAAGCATGGTTTACTTAACAAGGTCAGAACACTTTAATGCTGCGCACAAGCTGTACAACACAGCCTGGACTCATGATAAAAATGAAGAGGTTTTTGGTAAATGTGCCAATGAAAACTGGCATGGACATAATTATGAATTATTGGTTACCGTAAAAGGGCAACCTGATCCCGATACTGGTTTTATTGTTGATGTAAAAAAGCTAAGCAATATCATTAAAGAGCATATAATTGAGCAGATCGATCACCGAAATCTGAACCTGGATGTAGAGATGATGAAGGGGAAGATGTGCAGTACGGAAAATCTTGCCATTGCCATCTGGGGTGCATTGATTCCTCATTTACCTGCAGGTGTTCAATTGCATTGTATTAAGTTATATGAAACTCCCAGAATTTATGTGGAATTTTTTGGTCAGTAATATTCCTGTTTCGTGAACATTTTGGCAGTTTTATCGTTATAATAAGTGTAGTATTAATTTAAGTTCATGGGTAAAAAAGTTGCTGTTTTCAGGCGGGAGCATTTCAATGCTGCCCATCGTTTATTCAACCCGGCCTGGGATGATGCTACTAATGAAAAAGTGTTTGGTAAATGTGCGCTTCCGAATTACCATGGTCATAATTATGAGTTGGAAATAAAAGTGGTAGGCAAACCCAATAAGGAAACCGGTTATGTAATGGATATGAAAGAATTGGGCGACCTGGTAAAACAGGAAATTCATTCACGATTTGATCACAAGAATCTGAACCTGGATACAAAGGAATTTAAAAATCTAAATCCCACTGCAGAAAATATTGCCGTGGTGATCTATAATTTATTACGACCACATATTGATAAGAAGCTGGCGATACAGGTTAGGTTGTATGAAACACCAAGAAATTTTGTAGAGTACCCGGTAAAATAATGTGGAAATGTGAAAAATGTGGAAATGTGAAAATGAAGAAACATCAAATAATTTATGAAACAGCTGCAACAAAAGGAATTAGTTTTTATATCTAAAGAAATGAGAAAGATAGGGGACCCATTTTTCACATTTCCACATTTTTCATATTTCCACATTTTCTCTTATGGCATATAAAAAAATAGAGCAGTACGATGAGCAAACAACTTCCGGGTTGATGGAAAACTATAAGGAAGTATTGGATTTATTGGGTGAAAATTCCAACCGGGAAGGATTGATAAAGACACCTGAACGATTGGCAAAAGCTATGCAGTATCTTACCCAGGGATACCAGCTTGATGCAAAAGCTATTATCAATTCTGCCAAATTTCATGAGCCGGTAAGTGAGATGATTGTGGTAAAAGATATAGAAGTATATAGCATGTGTGAACATCATATGCTTCCTTTTTTTGGTAAAGCTCATGTTGCTTATATACCTAACGGTTGGATAACCGGGTTAAGTAAAATTGCCAGAGTAGTAGATGTTTATGCCAGGAGATTGCAGGTACAGGAACGACTGACCGTAGAAATAATGAATGCAATAAAGGAAACCTTGAATCCGTTAGGTGTGGCTGTGGTAATAGAAGCCAAGCATTTGTGTATGATGATGCGGGGTGTACAAAAGCAAAATTCTGTTACTACTACTTCTGCTTTTGATGGGGAATTTCAGAAAAACTCCAGCAGAAGCGAATTCCTTAAACTTATTAGTAAAGATTTGCATTAAATGTTAATATTTTCCTGTACTTTCTCGCTAAGATGTTAATTTATCAAATAAGGAAAATAAAAAACGAATTTGTATATTTGCAGCCGCATCAGGAGTTTGATTGGATTTTCAATCAAACTTTTTTTGTCAGGGGGTGGGGTAAAAAGTAATCTATGAAACACGCATTTATATTTCCTGGTCAGGGTTCTCAATTCCCTGGAATGGGTAAGCTTCATTATGAAAACAGTGCCTTTGCCAAAAAATTATTTGAGCAGGCTAATGCAGTTTTGGGTTTTCGGATTTCTGATATAATGTTTCACGGATCAGAAGAAGATTTGAAACAAACCAACGTAACGCAACCAGCCGTTTTTTTGCATTCAATTATTGCTTACAAAAGTATAGATCATTCCAACAGTTCAGGATCTCCTGATATGGTAGCCGGACATTCATTAGGAGAATTTTCAGCACTGGTAGCTAATGGCACATTAAGTTTTGATGACGCCCTGCAATTAGTTACTATCCGTGCAAATGCCATGCAAAAAGCTTGTGATATTGTTCCATCAACAATGGCTGCTATATTAAATCTTGCTGACGATAAGGTGGAAGCTATTTGTAAAGAAGTGAAATTAGAAACGGGTGAAGTAGTAGTTCCTGCAAATTATAATTGCCCCGGTCAATTAGTGATAAGCGGTTCTGTAAAAGGTATCGAAGTTGCCTGCGAAAGAATGAAGGAAGCCGGCGCCAAAAGAGCATTGGTATTACCGGTGGGCGGCGCCTTTCACTCACCATTAATGTTGCCTGCAAAAAAAGAATTAGCAGCTGCTATAAAAGCTACAAAATTTCATGCACCTACCTGTGCTGTATACCAGAATGTAGTGGCTAAAGGGGTGATGGATAGGGAAGAAATCAAACAATACCTTATTGATCAGCTTACCGGTGCTGTTCGCTGGACGCAGAGTGTACAGGCAATGATTGC
>JANMLJ010000635.1:0-2331 GCA_031372465.1 Chitinophagaceae bacterium
GGCTATATTAATTTCTTTACTGTTTACCTGGGATGATTTGCTTGGTATTGGCGGAGAAGGAGGATTTACGTTTATTCAGAAATATACCGGTTTTATCAGCCCGGGTGTTTTCGCCATGTTTATCCTTGGTATGTTCTGGAAACGAACCACTGGTGCAGCAGCTGTAGCAGGTCTCATCACCGGCTTAGTTCTGGCTATCTTCTTTAATAATTATGCGGTATCAATTTTTGGTCATGAGACATGGCTTTACACATCATTCAAAACAATGGAAGCTGGTAAGGAAGTTTGGCAGATTCCTTTTCTGATTAATATGGGCTGGTCATTTGTATTTACAGTATTGGTGATGATAAGTTTTAGCCTTGCAGGGCCAAAAATAAATCCGAAAGCATTTGAGCTGGACAAGTCAATGTTCAAACTAAAGCCATCTATTATAGCGATGATCGTAGTAACTTTATTAATATTGACAGTGTTGTATGCTAAATTCTGGTAGAAAGTATTTTTAACAAAAGATCGGCTGCACTATAAAGCTATCCTTGATAGCGACTTAAAAACATGTACCTATTGTTTATAAGTAAACAATGGGTACATGTAATAAATAATAAGGCCATTGGATGTTATACATTTAGATTTATAAAGTGTATCAACAAAAGCTCGACTATATACATTGGAACTCCGTTCTCCGGAGTCTTCCAACCATCTCAGCAAATCAAAACTTTAGGGTAGTTGTCATTAGTTTTCAACTAATGACTGTATACATAGAATTATAAAAAAACCAATTCCAACAGCCCGCATTTCTTTGTGTAAAAATAATCTTTTGCGCTACTATATATGTAATGCTCCGGCTTTTCTACAATACCTGCCTCCACCGGATTATTATGGCTCACATTAATCTTGTGAACAATGAAAGCTGAACTGTAAAGCTCCATCGGGTGGTTATCCTGCCTCCAGAACTGATAATTGGTATTCCGGCTGTTCTTCTCGCCCTGCTCTTTGAATATCCGGACCATCCAGTCTCTCCGGCTTTCCGATTTATTCTGCTTTATAGCTTCAATAATTTTTTTACTGGTAAATTTTTTGAAATCCCCTAATACATCACTCAAATTTTCATGTTTTGCAGATGCAATTAAATGTACATGATTGCTCATGATGCACCAGCAATGTAGTAACAAACCCTTTTCTGCCTGGCAAAACCTGATACTATCCAAAACAATATCACAATAATCTTTTCGGGTAAAAACATCTACCCTCCCGATAGCCATCGGGACTACCACAGCAAAGGTCAGAAAATGTATGGCCGCCTGGTTTCGAATCTTATACCCACCTTGTAACATTAAATTTTTCTATTTCCATAAAAATAAAACCAGTGATCCTTAAATAAATCAGGAAAACAACAAAAAATAATGTTTTTTTCCGGCTCTGCCGAGCCGATGCTGAGACGATCCCGATAGCTATCGGGACTCAGCATAACCATTCAGCGTTTTTTGTTTTATTCGGCATTCCTCCTACCTGTAGCCTGACAACAATGAAAGCAAACTAAAAAGAACAGGGGCTGGAAATATATCCGGTCTTTCTTTTTACTATTAATCAGTTACAGGCATTAACTCCCTGTAATCTGCTATGAACCTGGAAATGTTAGGATATTGCAAAAAGTCTTCCTTCTCATGCATCAATGTTATTACAATTGTTTCCATCCCTGCATTCAATGCAGATTCCACTCCTTTGGGAGCATCTTCAAACACCAGGCAATCTTCCGGCAAAATATTTAATTGCCGGGCACAGGAAAGAAAAGTTTCGGGATCAGGTTTACTGGCTGCTACATCATCTGCACTGATGAGTGCATCAAAATATTTTCTTATCCCAAGATTATCCAATACAAAATCAATATTGAACATAATAGCCGCTGATCCGATAGCAATTTTTATACCTGCCTGGCAGGCCTCTTCGAGAAAAGATGATAACCCCGGCAGCAATTTAAGATGAGGTTTAAATTCCTGCTGGTATTGTTTTTCCTTTTCAAAGCTCATCACATTTTTTTCTTCTTCCTAAAAACGACCCGGGAATACCCTTTCCAGCAGCTCATGATTTTTTCCATAACATTCTTCCTTTACTCTTTCCATACTGATATTGGCACCCAGTTCATTTAATAGTCGATGCCATGCCCTGATATGAAAAGACATATCATTGATCATCGTGCCGTTAAGATCAAACAGGAATGCTTTTTTATTTTTAATCATGCCGCGTACTGGTTTGTTTTGTGAAGAATGAAAATAAGATTTAATAAAGTACAAATATATCATCCATTTGAATCAATTGGGCCGTAGTATCATACCA
>JANMLJ010000669.1:0-3348 GCA_031372465.1 Chitinophagaceae bacterium
GCATATTTCACCTGTGGTGCTTCTATAAATTCTCCATATACCATAATGTGGAGATAAGCATCAAGTTGTTTTTGTATGGCTTCAATTACGCTGGGATGACGATGACCAACATTCGCTACGCTGATGCCACCGATAAGATCAATGTATTCTTTCCCGTCTGCACCAAATAATGTACATCCATCTGCTTTTACTATTTCCAATGCAAGCGGGGCGGTTGAAGTTTGTGCAATATGACGAAGAAAAAGTTCCCGATGATTCAAGTGAATTATTTCACACAAAGAACGCAAAGAATACACAACGGCGCAAAGAAATTCTCTAATTTGCAGACTATGAAATTTTCAACATAGCGTTGAGAAGGCCATCAAGTTATACAGAGAGCCTCTGTGTAACTCCAATTCTCTGTATCTCTGTGTTGAAAATGCTGAGCAGCGAATAGAACCTTAAACGGAGCGTCGTAACGAAGATACCCCCGCAAAACAACAGCGGGGCAGGCTATGAAAAAATGAAACTGGTTAAAACACAATTATTAATTTTTAATTACTAATTCTTAATTACAAATGCCTTTAATACTCCCTGTAGAAGATAAGCACCCCCATTTCGGTAACAACTGCTTCATTGCGCCCAACGCAACCATTGTAGGCAATGTATTGGCAGGTAATGATTGTAGTTTCTGGTTCAACACGGTTGTCCGTGGTGATGTAAATTTTATTAAACTTGGCAACAAAGTAAATGTGCAGGATGGCGCCTGTATTCATTGCACTTTTCAAAAATGCGGAACAACTATTGGCGATAATGTATCAATCGGGCATAATGCCATCGTACATGGCTGTACTATTCATGACAATGTATTGATTGGAATGGGTGCCATTATTATGGATATGGCGGTTATACATAGCAATACTATTATTGCAGCAGGGGCTGTTGTACTGGAAAATACTATTTGTGAAGCAGGAAGCATTTATGCAGGCGTACCCGCTAAAAAAGTAAAAGACATTTCGCAAGAATTGGTGAACGGGCAAATACATCGGATTGCCGATAATTATGTAGGATATGCAGATTGGTTCAGAGAGAAGTAGCGAGTTTTGAGTAACGAGCTACGAGACGGAAACCCTATGACTATCAGGCTCTAACTCGAAACTCGTAGCTAATGACTCGTAGCTTTACTATAGCACAAACAATTATTTTTTGTTAAATTCGTTATTCTGGTAATTTGATAACAATGAAAAATCGTCGATTTATTGCTTTAACCCTGAGCCTCACTATGTTACTGTCATCCTGTGGCATGTTTAGTAAAATGTTTAAACGCAAAACAGGCTGTCCCAGTAATGGAAAAAACGTTGGTGCAGAAAAAATATTGAGCGGCGACCCGAAAGCAATGAAGGATATGAAAAAGGCTAAAAAATTCCGGAGTTAATTTAATGTTATGTGCAGCTATCCAGTATTAATTTGAGTCTATATGAAAAAATCTAAACCCCTTAATTATGAGTCTCACCCTGCGAACAACACTCGGTTGTACCGAAGCCGTTATTACCGATGATGGTGGATTAAAAGAATTCTACCATGTTGCCAATATCCTCAGCCAGGATCTTGATGTAAATTTTTCCAACAAAGAAGATGATTTTGATACTATTGACTGGGAGTTCCGGTTCAAAGGTCATAACATTACGCTGCATTATAGTATTTACAATGGCATTTCTATCTTTCCTACAAAAACTAAAGATGCGCTAAGCAAAGACAATAAAGCTGTAGTAGAACTGGCAACCGTGATTGAAGCGAAACTATTTAATGAGGGGCAAAGAAATATTGCGTAAAACCCTGTCCCTAAAGGGAACTTAGATTTAATGATTCGTTCCTATTGTACAGATGTTGAAATTAACTGATTTTTTTGTCCCTGTACTGCAATCTTCATCATAACATTCTTAGATTTTTTCTCTCTTTTCTGAAATAAGAACTTTCAAATCCTTGCCTATTCCACTTTCTGGCAAATAAACCCAACTTTCTACAGACTAAAGTCTATTACATTCACCCATCCTCATAAGGAATCCTTTGGACAATAAGGGGATGTGTATTAAGAATTTGACTTCACTATTTTTTTCTTTCTAGTGTTCAATAAAATAGTAATGACTATTCGGCCTAAGTTCCCTTTAGGGACAGGGTTTTCAATAACTCTTCTGCTCTATCGATTCCATAATATTTATATAACTCACATACCTGTCTTCATGAATTTCTCTGTTTACAACGGCTTCTTTGATAGCACAACCAGGTTCATTAAAATGAAGGCAATTATTAAACTGGCAATTATTTAAACGATCTCTCATCTCCGGGAAATAATGAGATACTTCCTGTTTCTCAATATCCACTAAACCAAACTCCCTCATTCCCGGTGTGTCAATTATTCTGCCGCCAAAGGGTAGGTCGTACATTTCAGCAAACGTGGTAGTATGCTGACCTTTGCCACTCCAGCCACTTACATCCTGTGTCTTTAAATTAATAGCTGGAAATACTACATTCAAAAATGATGATTTGCCTACTCCACTATGCCCGCTAATGAGTGTGGTTTTACCTTTTAATAATTCCAAAACCTCATCAACCCCTTCCTTCTTTTCGGCACTTATCAAAAACACTTTATAACCTACCATTTCATACATAGCCTTCCATTGTTCATATTTATCCAGCTCTTTTGTTTTATAAAGGTCAGATTTATTAAAAACAATAAAAGGAGAAACATGGTACATTTCTGATGCCACGAGGAAGCGGTCAATAAAACCCTGCGAAGTTTTGGGTTCTTTCAAAGTGGCTACCAACATGGATTGATCAAGGTTAGCCGCAACAATATGGTGCTGATATTTATGCCTGGGTGACTGGCGATTGATATAATTATTTCTTTTATGAATGGCATCAATAATGGCAGAATTATCGGTATCAGCCTGAGATTCCATTTCTATTGTATCTCCCACGGCTACTGGGTTTGTCGATGTGATATCATCAATCTTCAGTACACCCTTCATCCGGGCATTCCAGAATTTTCCCGCTTCATCTTTTACGATGTACCAGGATCCTGTTGATTTGTAAACGGTTGCTTTCATACGTTTGCAAGATACTACTCCCCTTTCATGCTTCGTCATTCCAAATCAAGTAATAAATTATCAGGGATATTTTCTGAATATCGTAAAGAGTAAAACTAATTACAGCAAAAGCAAAACCAATGCAGTTAGTATAAACGGTATAAACTTTTCTTCAGTCCGTTTGAACGTAGTGATTTCGATTGTTGATTTTTCCATTTTATCAATACGCTGATAAATTTCCTTTAAGGCCTGCTTATCTCTCGCCCGAAAATACTGTCCCCCG
>JANMLJ010000673.1:0-9960 GCA_031372465.1 Chitinophagaceae bacterium
CCGGTGGCATCTATCAGTTTGATGGAAGCATAGTCATCCATAGCCGAATAACCCGAGTTGAGAAATTGCAATCCCTTTATAGTTATGTTTTTTCCGCTGATTAATAATATCTCATATTTATTTTCTCCGTCCAGTACCGGGTTATTTTGCCCGATAATAGTTAATGACTTGGTGAGAATGATATGACCTTCCTTGTAAATTCCTGCCTGAAGAAGTATGGTGTCTTTATCTTTTGCTGTTTCGATGGCTTTCTTGAGAGAACGTATTAGCTGATTATTTCCAACAATAATTGTAGTCGAAAATGAGAAAGAACAAATGCCCAATAATAATATGGTAAATAGTAAACGCACTTATTTAATTTTATTGTACAATTCATCCCATGTCATTATCTGACCTTCTTTTCCTGCTTTTGCATTTTGGGCTGCCTCCTGGGATGAAAACCCGCCTGCATTACTTCCCATGGGGCTTTTAAGTTCCGGACTTACCCAAAAAAATGTTTTTTGCACCTCGAGAAAATCATTCCCTTTTTCACCAGTAGAGTCCTTGTTGACAAAATTGATGACGACCTTTTGCGCTATCGCTTCTTCTTTTAACAACCCGGATTTTAAATAACGTACCATACAGATTATATCATCAAACTTGTACACCTTACTTTTCTTTGTGATAATTTCTCCCCCGAATTTTGGATCAACAATACCCATTTTGCAAAAATAGCAATCATCTTTTCCATATTTAATAGGTTCAGGTTTAGCTGAACAGGAAGAAAGTAAAATAAATAAAGTAAGTACAGACATTACAAGGGCAGGTATTTTCAATTTTGCTTTCTTTTCTAATTTATGATGATGATACCACTCGGCAAACCAAACGCCAAATGCAAGCATGGCTGCACCAATAACAATCCATCCGCCTGCATCCGGAAAGGAGTAAGAATCAAAATTTAAAATTCGTTTATGACCAATTAATGGGGGTTGATAAGAAAGGCCGGGAACTTGAATAGGGGCTGTTGGATCCAGATTATGACCATAATTGTATCCCCACCGGTAAAAATCAATCATGGCAAGTAACCCACCCAGCGCTGTCAGCACTAAGTAGATAAATAAAAATTTTCTTTTACCAGTTATGGCCACCAATAAACCCAGCAACATATAGAAACCTACTACAAAGGGAAGAAATTTAAACTCGGGAAACATATCAACGGTAATATGTTTCATACCGATATAGTGATTCAATCCATTGACAATATCCACATCTCCGCTTAGACCATTTATCCAGATATTCATGGTAAGCCCTTCGGGATATTGTGGCGCAAATAAATCAATACGCCAGGCAGGAAGAAAGAAGACGGCAATTAAAGCTCCGGAAGAAAAAGCCACTAAAATCCTGGAGGCTACACTTAGTTTTTGTTTCATGATTGGTCTTTTAAAAATTCCGGGGCAGCACGGCCCCGGAAGCATTGTAAAAAGAAAAAACTCCAACTTCGAAAACTTATTTTTTTGCCGGGGGCAGCAATACAGCATCTATTACGTAAATGATTCCGTTGGATGCAGGAATAGTAGCAACCACATTAGCTGTTCCATTCACCATCAGCTTACCCTCTTTCACACTCAATGTAATATTATCCAGGTTCACCATATTAATTTTCTGTCCATCCTGTATCATTTCCTGTTTATAAACACCTACTGCCACATGGTACTCAAGAATATTCTGAAGATCAGCCTTCTTATCATCTTTCATCAATCCGTCAACAGTACCCGCAGGTAGTTTGTCAAAAGCTGCATTGGTAGGTGCAAAAACGGTAAACGGTCCGGCATTGGACAACACTTTTACATAATCAACCTGTGTTAATGCTGCTACTAAAGTTGTATGATCTTTGGAACCAACAGCTATTTTTACAATATCCTTTGCTGATTCATCATCTTTTACCCCTTCCTGCCCTGTGGTAACAGCAGCATCAGAAGAAGTTTGATCAGTTTTATTTTCTTTTTTATTGTTGCAGGCACTCAAAAGTGTAATTGCGAGAACTGTAATACTTATTATCTTTTTCATAATAAATTTTTATTTAGTTGGTTTGGTTGAAATGCTGTCAGGAGTAGTTTTGCCAGTACTGAATGAAATAGGCACATTGGAACCGGCGGCACTTACCCGGATGTATCCCTGCATTTCCTGGTGCAAGGCAGAACAAAAGTCAGTACAATAAAAAGGATATACTCCCGGTTTTTCAGGTGTCCATTTCAATGTTTGTGTTTCACCGGGCATAATGAGCAGTTCTCCATTATTGGCTCCTTTTACTGCAAAGCCATGCGGTACATCCCAATCCTGTTCCAGGTTAGTAATATGGAAATAAACAACATCACCCATTTTTACTCCTTCAATATTATCCGGGGTAAAGTGTGAACGGATAGATGTTGCATAAACATGTATTTCATTTCCTTTACGTTCTACTCTTGCATATTTATCTCCTAATGCAGCAAACGGATTTTTATTTTCTTCAATCTTGAAAATTTTCTGGCTATTCTTCATAACCAGATCTGCCGGAATTGACTCAGCATAGTGAGGTTCACCAATGGTGGGATAATCAAGTAAAAGCTTCATTTTATCACCGCTGATATCAAATAACTGTGCACTTTGTGCCAACTCCGGGCCGGTAGGCAGGTAACGGTCTTTTGTTATCTTGTTATATGCGATCATATACTTGCCCCAGGGTTTTTTAGTTGGCCCACCGGGGATACTGAGGTGGCCGACAGAATAATAAGTAGGAACCCTGTCGAGTACTTTCAATGATTCTACATTCCATTTTACAATTTCAGATGAAACAAAGAAAGAAGTGTAGGCATTTCCTTTATCATCAAATTCAGTATGTAAAGGACCAAGGCCTGGTTTTTGAACTTCACCGTGCAAAACTGCTTCGTATTTTAAAACCGGTATCCCTTCATAGATGCCATCATAATTTTTTTCAGCAATGGCTTTTTGAATTTTGGTAAAAGAGAATACTGGAATTACTGCAGCCAGTTTACCACTTCCAACAATATATTCACCAGTTGGATCTGTATCGCAACCATGCGGAGATTTCGGACACGGCATAAAGTACACCATATCGGGACAATCTTTCGGATCAAGCATCATAACTTCTTTTTCCAAAGTAGAAGTAGCCATATGTGTTTGCTCGCTATAAATATTGTGGGCATAGCTCACAGATTTTTTTACACCTTTTCCCGCTTTCAGGTATTCCTCTGCTTTTTTCCAATTTACACAAAGGATAAAGTCTTTATCTTTTTGACTGGCATTAACTTCCAGTAGTGTATTAGCTCTTTCTGAATTATAACAACTAAAGAAAAACCATCCATGAGATTTCCCTTTGCCTGCACGGGCAAGGTCAAAATTCACACCCGGTAATAAAATCTGGAAACTGAGATTCATGTTGCCAGAAGTTTTATCTACGCCGATAAAACTTAATGTTCCCCTGAAATTTTGTTTATAAGAATTGATAGGTACATCACCGTTGCTGTTATCCATTGGTATAGAGAACCGGGTTCCTGCTACCACATATTCAGAATTTTCTGTAATAAAAGGGGAGGAGTGGTTACCTGCACTGTTAGGTATTTCTATAATTTCAGCAGTACGAAATGTTTTCAGGTCAATCCGTGCAATACGGGGTGTGTTATTTCCATTACCAAATACCCAGCGGCCATCCTGAATACCATCTGTTTCTGATAAGGCAATATGGTGAAGATCATCCCAGGGAACAAATCCATGTGAAGTATTTAACATAGGTTTCGTTTCTTCACTATAACCCCAGCCTTTTTCAGGATCAACTGAAAATACAGGAATAACGCGGAGTAAACGACCAGATGGTATTCCATATACAGACATCTGTCCGCTAAATCCACCGGATACAAAATTATAAAACTGATCATATTTTCCGGGGGCAACATATACTTTAGATGCAGCATCTCCGCTAACAGCCGACCCGGCTCCTTTTGGTTTGCAGCTTACAAAAAAAACAGAACCAACCAGCAGTAAACTAACAGCCGGTATGATTTTTTGAAGTAATAGTTTCATAAAAAATATTTATTGTTAGGGAATAATTTTTTGTTCTTGGGGGTTGGTACTTGTTTCTTTTTAACGAATTACTTTTCTCCATCATTACTGCGCATAAACTCTATAATCTCACGGGCCTGATCTTTTGTTAAATTCTGGTTTGGCATTCTTACCATACATAGTTCAAGTAATTTTTGGGCTTCTGGATCTGAATCCAGCATCATATCTGTATTGTTAATCATATTCATAATCCAAACCGGAACTCTGCGTTTAGTTACATCTTTCCATCCCGGACCGACCAGCTTATCAGCAGTTAATTTGTGACAGGACATGCACTTAAGCTCATAGGTAGCTTTGCCGGTTGTAATCCATTGTGCATTTAGCGGATTAGTAAGCTTGATTTCATCATCTTTAATTTCCGGGCCATGTGTCTCTGTCTTATCCTTAGTGAGTTCCTGTATATCTACCGGTTTTTCATCGTTTTTTACGCCTTCTTTACAGGAAAAGGTAAAGATGCTTCCGGCAAAAAGTAATACAGATAATAGTTTAGTGATTTTCATGTTTGATTTTTTTAATTTAAAAGTTGGTTTGCACATAAAAAAGTCTTCTGATTTTCTAAAAAAGACATCTTTGTCTTTTATGGGTCAAAAGTATTCTCAGAGCTATTCTCAGCAGATGATAAGCATCAAATTCAGGGATGATATTAATCAGGTAGTACAGTGTTAGTCAAAGGGATATTTGCCAATATGATATTTTCAAAATCATTTGGCTATGCCTTAAGGGGAGTGTTATATATAATTATGGCTGGTGAAAAAAAACCAATGGTGCAGTTGGATGAAATAGCCAGCGAATTGGCAATTCCAAGGCATTTTTTGGGGAAAGTGATGAAAAAACTGGTAAAGGGTGGGGTGCTGAGTTCACTGAAAGGACCCTATGGAGGGTTTTGCACCAACGAAATAACAATGGAAACAACCTTACTAAAATTAGTGGATCTGACAGGAGAGCCAGAAGAATTCACTTCCTGCGTTTTAAGATTGCGTAAATGCAATGCCGAAAATCCCTGCCCGATGCACCATCAGATAGAATCGTTGCGGGACCAATGGCAGACTTTACTTATGTCTACAACGGTTGGTGATTTGCTCAGAAAAGATATGGCGGATTTTATCAAAAGCATATCCGTAATCTGATTTTAACTGTTCAACTGACTTAAATCATCTTTTTTATTTTCAAATCTCATTTAATTTGTTTCTTACTGCCAATAAATTATGTTTTTACAATCATTTGAGATAAACCGTCAATCACTGGTGTCAGATATTGTGTCGCTGGATTACCGGACTGCTGATGTTTTTCGCAGAAACGGTATTAGCTATTGCTGTGGTGGTAAATGGCCGATTGAAATAGCCTGCCAGATGCAGGGCGTTGATGCAGATAAAGTACTTGCTGAGTTGGAAGCAGCTACCCGGACTGTTTCTCTATCCAATCATCTTGATTTTGGGTCATGGAATATTGATTTCCTGATTGATTACCTTATAAATGTACATCATCAGTTTTTAAAAAAGTCGCTTCCGGAAACACAGCAATTACTCCATGAGTTTGCCAACGAGCATATTAAGAAATTTCCTTACCTGGCTGAACTGGAAAAAAAATTTGACTTACTGATAAAGCAACTCCTGCCTTCTCTGCAACAGGAGGAAGAAGTCATATTTCCCTATATTAAACAACTTTCTCATGCTCATCGGCATAAGGAACCCTATGCTGCTTTACTGGTAAGAACATTGCGCAAACCAGTAGTAGAAACAATGTATAAAGGGCATGAAGCACTTACGGATATTATTTTTTCCATTCGGGAAATGACAAACAGGTATACTCCTCCGGAAAAAGTCTGTAGCAGTCACAAAGTAGTTATTGCTAAACTAAAAGAACTCGACAACGATCTGATGCAACATCTCTACCTTGAGCAATTATTTCTTTTTCCAAGAGCAATAGCCATAGAAAAGGAAGTATTGAGCGCTTAACCTGTAATAAAATAGATAAAGCAATTATGGAAATAATACTCCCGCTATTTTCTTATTCATGCACACACATAACTGGAATGTGTGATTGAAAAACAAGCTGCTTTGTACTGCTGGGTCTGAAAATTCCATCTAGTAGTTTATGTTTTTTAGGTATAGCAATCACCAGATCCAGGTTATTGGTTTCTGCAAACTCATTGATGCCATCTTCAATATCCGCATTATTGATAAAATGATATTGCGGTTTTATTTCTTCCAGCAGGTTATGTAACAGAAACGATTGTTCAGGTGTTTCAGGCCGGAAATGTTTTTCCTTATAATCAACATTTAATATATGCAGTTCAGCATGAAACTCTTTTACCATTTGTAGTATAAATTTAACCGGCGTAGTTTCTACTACCTGTTTAAAATCACAGGCAAAGCCAATTTTTGTAATTCCATTCCCGTATTTTTTACCCGGAGGTACACAAATAACCGGCCAGGTAAGATGACGTATGGCCGTCAGTGTAGTACTGCCAAACATCACATTCTCGATACCTGTTTTTCCTTTTGCTCCCATCACTATAGCAAAAGGTTGAATCTTCTTGCATATTTCATCCAGTTCATCAACGGTATTACCCATCCTGGATTCAGTATACACTTTCACTTTGCCGGAAGTAATATGATTAATGTTGTTTTTCAATTCCTCCAATTGCGCTTCACTGCTTTTTTTCATTTCCTCTACAGAAACAAGAATAATAGGTACTTCCGAGTAGGAAACAGGAATATTATAAACATGAAACAGCAGTATGCTTGCATCAACGGCCTGTGCCATATTTACCGCAAAATGCATAGCATTGATGGACACCGGAGAAAAATCGGTAGGAACAATTATCGTTTTCATGTTTTTAGTTTAAGTACTCAAAAATAAATGACAAATACGGTGATTATCCTGATTCCCGTCAGCAAACCGCCTGATTGTGGTATTATCAGGACAATTTTTTTTCACTACTATAAAGTAAAGTACAGCTAAATAATGAATCAGGTATTACTATTTAAAGCGGAGAAGAACCAATACAATATTTTTTATTTTATACTGGCTTATATTTACCCATAAATACCGGAGAAATATGCTTGACCAGGCCCACATGACCTCCCTTTTTGAAAATGCTACCGAAGGAATTATTTTGACAAATGGAACAGGCAATATTGTAATGGTAAATCCGGCCATAGAAAGAATGTTTGAATACAAAAGGGAAGAATTAATCGGAAAGCCAATTGAGATACTGATACCGGATAAATACAAACCCCATCATCATCAGTTGCGGGAAGGGTTTTATCATAAACCCTCTAACAGGGTGATGGGGCAGGGCCGTGATTTAAATGGAAGAAAAAAAGATGGAATTGATTTGCCGGTAGAAGTGAGTTTAAGTCATTATAAACGGAATGGAGAGTTATTTGCCATTGCATTTATTGTTGATATTACCCTGCGAAAAAATATTGAAATAAATATGCTGCAGCAAAAAGCGGAACTGGAAAAAATAACCGATAAGATCCGCCAGTTGAATGCAGAACTGGAAGTAAAAGTGGAAGAACGTACCTTGATTTTGAAAGAAGCTTTGCAAAAACTGGAACAATCTCAGCAGGAACTGAGTGAGGCACTGGATAAAGAAAGGCAACTCAATGAGATTAAAAGCCGCTTTGTATCCATGGCATCTCATGAATTCCGCACACCGCTTACTACGGTCTTATCCTCCGCCTCTTTGTTATCAAAATATACAACGTCGGATGAACAGGATAAAAGAGATAAACATATACAACGGATCAAGAACTCTGTCAATAACCTGAATGATATCCTGGAAGATTTTCTTTCATTGGGAAAACTGAATGAAGGAAAAGTAGAAACAATTGTTGAAAAAGTTAACCTGAAGAGCGTATTGGAAGATACCATCGACGAAATGAAGGCATTGGTAAAAAAAGGACAGCAATTCGTCCTGGATTGTACGGATAGTTGTGAGGCTTGTACAGATAAAAAATTATTCAGAAATATCCTGATAAACCTGCTAAGCAATGCTATCAAATTTTCGGAAGAAGGTAAAACAATAACCATAAAAGCGAGAGTGGTTGCGGATAAAGCTATTATTTCAGTCGCTGATCAGGGAATAGGAATTTCTGATAATGACCAACAGCACCTCTTTTCCAGTTTTTTCAGAGCTGCCAATGCCACCAATATTAAGGGAACAGGATTAGGCCTGCACATTGTAAAAAGATATATTGATTTGCTGGGAGGTGAAGTGGAATTACAAAGTGTATTAAATAAAGGAACAACCGTTAACTTTACCATTCCAGCAAAATCAACCTGAAATGAAATCTGTTTTAGTAATTGACGATAATCCTGATATAAGAGAAAACACGGCTGAAATTCTTGAACTGGCTGGGTATAAAACTTTTACGGCAGAAAATGGTAAAAGGGGGGTGGAAGTTGCACAAAAGGAAAAGCCGGATGTGATCGTTTGTGATATCATGATGCCCGAACTGGATGGCTATGGTGTACTGCACCTGCTCCGCAAAAATCCCGAAACAGAAAACATTCCTTTTGTTTTTCTAACGGCAAAGACTGAACGTAGTGATTTCAGAAAAGGGATGGAAATGGGGGCAGATGATTATATCACCAAACCATTTGAAGATATTGAATTGCTGAATGCCATTGAAGTAAGGCTGAAAAAAGTAGCCATACTCGATACTAAATATGCCCCTTCACACCAGGGAGTCAATCAATTTATCAAAGACATAAAAAATTCAGGATTGATCAGTCAGTTGGCTGATCAGTATGATGTAGAAAATTATGCAAAAAAACAAACCCTCTACCAGGAAAGTAAAAGGCCACGTTTTTTGTATTACCTCGTAAAGGGAAAAGTAAAAGGATTGAAGACCCACGAAGATGGCAAAGAATATATTACTGATTTGTTCAGTGATGGCGATTTTATTGGTTATCCGGCTCTGATCGAAGATAAAAATTATGACGACTCGGCGGTAGTACTGGAAGATGCAGAGATCATGCAAATTCCCAAGGAAGATTTTTTACAGATGATGTATGGCAATATGGATATTGCTGCCAAGTTTATCCGCATTATTACACAAAATGTAAAAGAGAAAGAAGAACGGTTGCTCAACCTGGCCTATAGTTCTCTCCGGAAAAGGGTAGCAAAAGCCTTAGTGGATATACATGCAAAATTTAATACAGAGAATACCAATAAGCCTTTGGAAATATCCCGGGAAGATTTTGCCCATTATGTGGGAACGGCTACTGAATCACTTATTCGTACACTCAGTGATTTTAAATCGGAAAAATTGATAGAAATTAAAGAAGGAAAAATTTCTATTATTAACCTGGATAAACTGAAGCACCTGCTTTATTAATTATTATTTACAGGTGGTCCGAAGCGGTCTCAATAGGGCAATGAAAAAGGTTTGCCACGAAGACGCTAAGCCACAAAGATTTGAACTTCAACTACTTTGTAGTAATTCATTCTAACTAAATACTATTTTTCTACTAAGCAATATCAGTTCTACTACCAATATTATATATTAAACAGCCCAATACGTGTCACGCAAAGACTACGCAAAGAAAAGACTACGCAAAGAATACATAAGACTAATTATTATTTCACTTTGATATAAAAGAAACTGTCTCAAAAGCTTCTCAGACCCCAGCGACCAAGAGGATAGGTGCTACACGAAGGGTTGTATTCCTCTGTGTAACTCAAAAAATCTCTTTTGCTCTGTGTTAAAATTTCTCTTTTGAGACAGCTTCAGATAAACATTCAATCTGCACATTAATTGACAGAGATACTTTTCATTTTTTTAGGTTCCTTGACTTCAATCTTTGGAATTAGAATTTTCAATTCACCGTTTTTATACTCTGCATCTA
>JANMLJ010000680.1:0-1594 GCA_031372465.1 Chitinophagaceae bacterium
TCATATTGATTAAAAGATTTTTCAAAAGCGGGATTATAATTTTTATCATAATATCCTCCATAACCTATATCACCGGAAAAAACGCCTGTATCTTTTTTAAGCACGATATTAATGACACCTGCAATTGCGTCAGAACCATATTGTGCAGCAGCCCCATCACGCAAAATCTCAATCCGCTCAATGGCTGCTACAGGAATAGAATTGAGGTCTGTACCCGTATTTCCACGTCCTCGTGTACCATAAAGATTGACCAAAGAAGATTGATGACGGCGTTTTCCATTGATAAGCACCAAGGTTTGATCTGGTCCCAAGCCACGCAAAGTTGCAGGGTCTATATGGTCGCTTCCATCAGCACCCGACTGACGATTGGAATTGAAAGAAGGCGCAACAAAACCGATAATTTGTGTAAGATTGGTGTGACCGGTCTGCACTAAATTATTGGATGAAAAAATATCCACAGGTACCGTTGTATTAAGCCTGATTCTTTGTATTACTGAACGGGAACCGAGTACTACCGCTTCTTCAATATAATCAAGTGGTGTAAGGATAAAATCAAATGATTGTGTGTCGTTTGTTTCTATTT
Source organism: Chitinophagaceae bacterium (assembly GCA_031372465.1). Classification (GTDB taxonomy): domain Bacteria; phylum Bacteroidota; class Bacteroidia; order Chitinophagales; family Chitinophagaceae; genus JJ008. The sequence goes on from JANMLJ010000680.1 coordinate 584, forward strand.
TTATTTTCTGAATAATCTTTTTATAGCTGATATGGGTAATGATTAAAGTATAAATACCAGGTTTCAACGTTAAAGAAAATTCTCCATTTTTATCAGTTAATACGGTTATATTTTCTGCTGATACGGTTGCTACCTGCAAAGCCCCTTCACGTCCCTGCACTTTTCCTTTAATAGTTCCGGTCTGTGCATAACCATAGAATCTAACCCCGCTTAAGAGAAAGATGATGAGTATGGTATGGAGCCAATGTTTTTTCATAACAGTAAACGAAAAGCTGTAAGTCTATTTATTTACCTAACTGGGTGTTGACTTCGTGTTTGAAAAATCTTCCGATCGGCAATTCATTTTTCGCTATGTCTATGGTTTCTCCATTATAGGAATCAATCCTTTTAATGGCAACAATATAAGAGCGGTGAATCCTCAGAAAGGCATCTTTAGGCAACATGGACTCCAGGGATGAAATAGATTGACGGCTAATGATGGTTTTATGTACCGTCACGATTTTGATATAATCTTTAAGACTTTCAATAAACACAATATCATCAAATACTATTTTAACCATTTTACGGTCTGCCCTAAGGTACAGGAAGGGGTGATTATCTTCCGTTTTTGATTCACCACCCTTAAAAATTCCATTTGCAGGTTGAAAATTAAGCTGTAAAACCTTGTTTACTCCCATAATAAAACGGTCGAAGCTAATAGGTTTCAGTAAATAATCAACGGCATTCAGTTCAAATCCTTCCACCGCAAATTTTCTATAGGCAGTGGTAAAAATTACTTTGGGTGGATTATTTATAGTACGGATGAAATTTGTGCCTAATAAACCAGGCATTTGAATGTCAAGGAAAAGGAGATCAACTGTTTGGTTTTGCAAAAAGGAGATAGCTTCCATTGCATTGTTGCAGGTACCTGCCAGTTCAAGGGAAGGCACCTGTGAAATGTATTTTTTTAAAACAACCTGTGCAGGAGGTTCGTCATCAATGATAAGGCATTTTATTTTTTTGCTTAACGAC
>JANMLJ010000681.1:0-2194 GCA_031372465.1 Chitinophagaceae bacterium
GTAAACCCACCACCAAAAGCTGCCAGTACAATCAGATCATCTTTCTTAAGCTGGCTTTTCCGGTCCCATACAGCAAGTATCATCGGGACAGTGGGTGAATATGTTGCGGCAATTGGGGATAGAGAAATTACCACAGACTGATTTTATTGTTTGGAGCAGGAAGAAATAAATATATGCATCGTTTTAGAAATTGAAAGCCATACTCACAAAATAATACCCCCCATTATATCCAAACGGCGAAGCCTCCTGAGAATATACAAATATCCCTTCCCCGGTATTCCTGTAATTTTTCAGCCTGTCAGGGTACACATTAAAAACATTATTGGCACCAGCTGTTATAGTTAGCCATGATTTTAGAGTATAGTTGACGCTGATATCAGATAGAATTTTGGGCGAGAAAAATTCATACAGTGTGTCGCTGGGGTTAGTAAAAACGGTAGTAGAAGCCGTGTTTCCAAAACGAGTATTGCGAAATACAAATTCAAATTTGCCTTTGCTGAGTGTTGTTGACAAAATTATTTTACTTCCAGGTTGGCCGCGTTCAAGCTTTTCTTTTTCTTCAATGTTAAACAATGTATTGGTGTTTTGAGTATTATTTTTAAGACTATCTGCAAGTTGAACAGGTCCAAAAATATTCGTCCTGGTGAAATTTGCAGCCAGCATTATTCCAAGAACTGCTTTGCGGATATTCCAGTCCCCATTCATTACAATATCTATCCCGCGGGTTTTTGTATTGATGGCATTGGTTATAAATTGGACCTGGTCAATATCAGGATAGTTTTGTAGTATCCTTTTTACATCCGGATTGTTCTTATCAAATCTTCCACTAAGTACAACACGGTTTCTTATTTGAATCCAATAGGCATCAACGGTCAGATTCATATGTTTATCGAGTCTTGAAGTAAATCCCCCGCTCAGGTTAACCGACTTTTCAGGCTGGAGGGAAGGAATTCCGAAAGCGTTTGCTATAACGCTGTTATTGCAAAAAATACCGGATATAACAGGAACCAGGCCCCCCCCGGAAATTACAGATCCTTTTGATGTATTACTATAATACTTTTGTTGCAGGCTGGGTGCACGGAATCCCTTACTCAACGAACTACGTAAGGAAAATTTGTCGGAGAATTTATAACGGGCTGCTATTTTACCTGCAACATTGACGCCGAAATCATCGTAGTACTCGTAACGGCCAGCGAGGTCAATAAGTAAATTAGTCGCAAACTCCGATTCTACATCAACATAAGAGCCTACTACGCTACGATTTTCATTGGCGACATTTTCGGGCCGAAAGATCAAACCATTTTGTGAACCACCTTGTTTTCTTTGAAGAATTGAATCAAAGTTTTGCCATGCTGCTTCTTCGCCTGCCTTGATCTGGTAATTCTCCAATCGCCATTCACCGCCCAACGCTATATTAAACAATTTTATCCCGCCAATTTTAGTGGAAAAATCTTTTGCAAAACTAATGTTATTGGTTAGCTGCTGAAAATTAAGGGTGCCCGTATAAAACTTTGTTGGTGCATTTTTACCAAGCGTAAAATATTGCGATGCATTGTTTGTATTTTCAGAATAATATTTGCCGTCATTGGAGCCATAAGCACTGTTGTATTCCCAGTGCCATTTATTTTTAGTTTCACCTTTAATGCCAGCTATTGTAGAAATATCTAAAATATTTTGTTTCGATAGGGGCTTAAATCCATCAGGATATAAATCTGTATTCACCTGCCTTGGATTTTTAAAAAAAATGTAAGAACCTGTGAATATATTTTTACGGCTGTTGAACACAGCAGTCCAGAACATTTCTGTCTTGTCTCCAATATGATATCCACCGTTAATTAATATTCCCATGCTGCTGAGTTTAGTAGTGCCGGCATTACTGACTTTGATCCGGCTGAAATTTCTTGCCTGGATAATAGAGTCGTCAAGGGGAGGGTTATTTATATAAACAGTTCCTTTATATTCTCCTCCCCGGGAAGTAGGATTACGATAACGAAAGTCCGCGGAGAAATTCAGAAAGCCCTGCCTGCCGTCAGCCAGGCTTTTTCCAATGGGAAAGCCACGGTTTATTCCAAGGCTGATATTTTCTCCGTCGCCACTATAAAACTGACCTGTATGCAGTAGAACAGAAGTTTTTCCGGTTGATTTTTTTAAATGAATATTTATTACACCAGCAATGGCATCCGATCCATATTGT
>JANMLJ010000699.1:0-13388 GCA_031372465.1 Chitinophagaceae bacterium
TAATATTGGCGTACTATACGTTTCTGCAGTCTCCTCCTTAATGGTTATTAGTATTTTAATGGCCGGATGGTCCAGTAATAATAAATATTCATTGATGGGTGCTATGCGCAGTGGTGCACAAATCGTGAGTTATGAATTATCTGCCGGTTTATCTGTTTTAGCGATTGTAGTATTGAGTGGTAGTCTAAGCATTTCAGATATTATTCATTCACAGGCGGATGGCTGGTGGATATTCAAAGGTCATATTCCTGTTCTCATTGCATTCGTTACATTTATTATTGCGGTAACGGCAGAGACTAACCGCGCACCTTTTGATTTGGCGGAAGCTGAGTCCGAACTGACAGCTGGTTTTCATACTGAATATTCGGGAATGAAATTCGCTTTGTTTTTTCTGGCAGAATATGTGAATGTATTTATTGTATGTGCGATCGGAGCCACGTTGTTTTTGGGTGGCTGGATGCCTTTTCATATCGGCAATTGGACGGGCTTTAATCACGTGATGGACTATATACCATCCAGTATCTGGTTTTTTGGAAAAACTTTTTTCCTGATTTTTGTGATCATGTGGTTCAGATGGACATTCCCCAGATTGCGGATTGACCAGCTGCTGAACCTGGAGTGGAAATATTTATTACCAATAAGTATGATAAACCTATTGATAGTAACGGCAATGGCAATTTTGAAATGGCATTTCTAGTGAATGGTGAAAAATGAATAGTTGAGTGGTGAAAAAAAGAGGTTAGTATTTTAGTAAGAAATAATGGATATTTTTTGATACAACTTATCGAGCAAATAAAGAAAAAGCTTCTGAATGAGTGATGATATAAACAATAAAGAGACTTTTCCAAACTCCCCTTCGGGGGGTGGGGGGGCTGTTAAATACATAAAGGATGTATACAGTGGAGTAAAATCATTGTTGGTCGGTCTGAAGCGGACGATGTATTATTTCACCCATCATAAAGAAATCATCACCCAGCAATATCCGGACAACAGGGATACATTAAACCTGCCCGAACGATTTAAAGGCGAAGTAGTGATGCCACATGATGAAAAAAATGAACATCGCTGCACCGGATGCCAGGCTTGTGAGCTGGCTTGCCCCAACGGTACTATCAAAGTAATTTTTAAAAACGAATTAAATGCTGAAGGCAAAAAGAAAAAAGCTATTGATAAACTGGTGTATCATCTTGAATTGTGTACAATGTGTAATCTGTGTATTGAAGCATGCCCGTCTGATGCTATCGTAATGGCACAAACATTTGAACACAGTGTATTTGACCGAAATGAATTGACAAAAATTTTAAATAACCCTGGTTCCAAAATAATGGAAGGGGTAGAATAGCCCACTAAGTCTCCGCCACGGCGGAGGACTTTAGAGGTTTAAAGAAAATGAGTTATTGAAATGAACGGTTCTACTATCATATTTTATTTACTGGCAGCATTAACAGTTACCTGTGGTGTATTGTCTGTTTCAACAAGACAGATTTTCAGAGCTGCTATTTACCTGTTGTTTTCATTGATTGGCATTGCCGGCTTATATTTCTGGTTGCAATATGAATTTATTGCTGCTGTTCAAATTGTAGTGTATGTTGGGGGTATCGTGGTACTGATTATTTTTTCCATTTTTCTTACACAACAGGCTGGGGAAAAATTAGCTAAACAAAAAATCGGCAGAAAAATATTTTCAGCCCTGGCTGTTTTTTGCGGGTTTGCTTTGACTATGCTCCAGGTATACCAGCATACTTTTTATGAATCGAATGAAGCGCCGGCGCCAACAACGGTTTTTAATATTGGTAAAAAAATGATGGAGGTGGATAATGGTGGATATGCATTGCCTTTTGAAGTGATCTCGATGCTTTTACTGGCGGCAATGGTTGGATGTATTGTGATTGCATTACGGGCCTCCCCAAACCCCTCCGAAGGAGGGGCTTCAGAGGCATCTGGTAAAAAAAATACTAAGACAATTAATGAAAATAAAAATATGCCACTAAGACACGAAGACACAAATCCTTAGTGCCTTTGTTACAAAAAATATATTGATGGAACCCGGACTATATCATATTTTATTTATCAGTGCTGCCCTATTCTTTATTGGTGTGTATGGCTTCCTTACCAGGAGAAACCTTATTACCATGCTGATGAGTATAGAATTGATATTAAACAGTGTGAACCTGAATTTTATCGCCTTTAATAAATATTTGTGGCCACATAAAATGGATGGATTATTCTTTACTTTATTTATAATCGCTATCGCTGCTGCAGAAGCCGCTGTAGCCATTGCTATCATAATTAATTTATACCGTAGTCACCAGTCAATTGACGTGGAGAATGCGGAGGATTTAAAGTACTAAAGCCCCTACCCCCTAAAGGGGAATTAGGAAAAAACATGACAAACTATTTAAATATATTATTAATTCCTTTGTTGCCGCTTGCCGGTTTTTTATTGCTGGGCTTATTCGGCAGAAAAATTTTTAAGCACAACTCAGGCTTTATAGGCACGGCCCTTTTACTTACTTCCACCATTCTTGCACTTTACACCGCTTATGATTACTTTTTTGTGTTTGGAAAAGTAGATGGTGTTTACCAGCAGTTTGTTCCTTTTCAAATGAAATGGCTCGAATTTTCAAAAGGTGTTTCTATAGATATCAGCCTGCTAATCGACCCGATATCAGTCATGATGCTTGTGGTTGTCAGTTTTGTTTCACTAATGGTGCATATCTATAGTCTTGGTTATATGAAAGGGGAAGAAAGATTTCCTGTTTACTATTCATTTCTCGGGCTATTTACTTTTTCTATGCTTGGATTAGTACTGGCGGGGAATATTTTCCAGATGTATATTTTCTGGGAACTGGTGGGAGTATCATCCTTTTTACTGATCGGATATTATTACGACAAGCCAAGTGCAGTAGCAGCCTGTAAAAAAGCATTTATTGTTACACGTTTTGCAGACCTCGGTTTTTTAATTGGGATATTAATATTATCAAACAGCGGAGGAACGTTAGATTTTCCTACTTTGATACAACGTTTAACTTCTCCTGAATCAAATGAAGTTAAATCAGCCATTGCGTCATCATTTTTAGGGGCATCTGCATTAACCTGGGGAGCAGCTTTGGTTTTTATCGGCGGCGCGGGTAAAAGTGCTATGTTCCCGTTGCATATCTGGCTACCTGATGCCATGGAAGGTCCCACTCCTGTTTCAGCCCTGATACATGCTGCCACTATGGTAGTTGCAGGTGTTTACCTGGTAGCAAGATTATTCCCTGTATTTTCTGTGACTACTCCGGGAGTATTGGAAATAGTTGGCTGGGTGGGAGCTATATCAGCCATCATTGCTGCTATCATTGCATGCACTCAAACTGATATTAAAAGAGTACTCGCCTATTCTACCATGTCGCAGATTGGTTATATGATGTTTGCGCTTGGTGTATCAAGATACGGCGGAGAAGGTGGATTGGGTTATACAGCATCTATGTTCCATTTATTTACGCATGCCATGTTTAAAGCCCTGCTATTCCTTGGTGCAGGTGCGGTTATTCATTATGTACATAGTAATGATATGAAAGACATGGGCGGACTGAGAAAATTTTTACCCATTACCCATATTACGTTCTTAATTGCCTGCCTGGCAATTGCAGGAGTACCACCATTTGCAGGTTTCTTCAGTAAAGAAGAAATATTGCTGGCTGCTTATCAGAACAATATGACCATTTACTGGATTGCTTTAATTACATCGGGACTTACTGCTTTTTATATGTTTCGATTATACTTTACTATTTTCTGGAATAAGCCATATGAGGTTCACGGCCAAGCTTCCACTAAAACTATGGCGGGCAAGGAAGGTGGATTTGCTATGATGTTACCATTGGTCTTATTAGCTGCAGGAGCAGCAACTGCCGGATTTATTCCATTCGGTGAATTTGTAAGCTCTGACGGAAAAGCACTGGAATCAGCATTTCATATTGAATTTTCGATTGCTCCGGTAGTATTAGGCCTGGCCGGAATTTTTACAGCTATGTGGTTGTATAAAAAACAAAATAATAAACCTGATAAGTTAGCAGCCTCACTGAATGGATTTTACAAAGCAGCTTATCACAAATTTTATATCGACGAAATTTACCTGTTCATTACTAAAAAAATATTGTTTAACCTGATTGGCAGACCGGCTGCATGGTTTGACAGGAATATCGTAGATGGCATGGTGAACCTGACAGGTTCGGCAACACAGGCTATTTCCGAGCGAATTAAAAAGGTGCAATCGGGAAAAGTACAGCAATATGCGATTTATTTTTTAGCAGGTGTTATTATTTTGGCAACGTTTTTCATTTATGTATGGAAATAAAAAATAAGAAAACTGAATTTTAAGTAAGATGATAAAAAAACACATTCCGGCAGTATTGTTTGATCTTCCTTATTCATTTTCGATATAAAAAAAAGATGAATCTTTTATTACTTATAGGAATTCCATTGTTAACGGCGCTTGCTGTATTACTTGCGGGTAATAAGCAACAGGTTAAATGGATTTCGCTTGTCGGTTCAATGCTGCAATTAGGATTATCAATAGTCCTGTTGATTGCTTTTCGTGAAGAAAGAGCCACCGGCAATACAACACAAATGCTATTTGAACATAGTTACAAGCTTTTTTCCACGCCAAATATCAATTTTCATTTTGGAGTTGACGGAATTTCCGTCGCCATGATATTGCTAACTTCCTTTGTGCTTATAGCCGGTGTACTGGTATCCTGGAATATCGAAAAAATGACGAAAGAGTTTTATTTTCTGCTTATACTTCTTGCATTAGGTGCATACGGATTTTTTATTTCCCTTGATCTGTTTATTCTTTTCTTCTTTCTGGAAATTTCTGTGATACCAAAATACCTGCTCATCGGTATCTGGGGTAGTGGTAAAAAAGAATATAGCGCCAATAAACTGGCATTGATGCTGATGGGTGGATCTGCACTAATATTAGTTGGTATTCTTGGTTTGTATTTTACAGCAGGGCAAAGTTTTGACATACTGACTTTGTCAACAACAAAAATTCCAGGCAATATACAACTGGTGATTTTTCCACTCTTATTTTTGGGCTTTGGTGTATTTACAGCTTTGTTTCCATTGCATACCTGGGTACCCGATGGTCACTCTTCTGCACCTACTGCCGGTTCTATGTTCCTTGCGGGTATTTCCATGAAACTTGGTGGCTATGGTTGTTTAAGGGTTGCGACGTATTTATTACCTGAAGGAGCAAAGGAATATGCAGATATTATTATTGTGCTATCTGCGATTGCAATTCTATACGGCGCATTCGCCACCATGATGCAGAAGGATTTAAAATATATCAATGCTTATTCATCGGTAAGTCATGTTGGATTTAGTTTACTTGGCATTGGCATGTTAACACAAACAGCCATCACCGGTGCATTGATGCAAATGGTGTCGCATGGCCTGATGACGGCCCTTTTCTTCGCCGTTATCGGTATGATTTACGACAGAACACATACCCGGATGGTAAATGAAATGGGAGGATTGATGAAAGTGATGCCATTTATTACCACGGTGTTTTTTATTGTAGGCCTTTGTTCTTTGGGCTTACCCGGTTTAAGTGGCTTTGTAGCTGAGATGACAGTCTTTATGGGTTCCTGGCAACAAGATGATGCTTTTCATCGCATCGCTACTATTGCTGCGGCTATGTCAATCGTTGTAACAGCCGTTTATATTTTAAGAGCTATTGGAAATACTGCCATGGGACCGCTGAAAAATGAAAGTTATTTACAATTAAAGGATGCAAGCTGGAATGAAAAACTGGCCGCGATAGTATTGGTAGGAGGAATTTTAGCAATTGGTATTGCACCGGGGTGGTTAAATGATTTGTTGCGACCAGCTGCGGAAGAGATAATGAATAAGATTGCCGGAAAATAAAATATGATTGGATGAATGAGTTTCTTACATTAATGAAAAGTGAACTGGTGATTACCACCTTCATCTTCCTGTTGCTGTTTATTAAAATCGGCAAGGGGATGAAGAATGAATCATTGTTATCAATCATCCAGGTTTTATTACTGATAAATTTTATCGCAGGTTTCTTTTTTAATAAAGAAGGCAGTTTGTTTGGCGATATGTTTCATACAAGCTCCTTAATTGTATTTCAGAAAAATTTATTAAGCCTGGGTGTTTATCTTATCTCCATGCTTTTTTCCGATTGGCTGAAGAAAAGTGAGCACCTGGCAGAATTTTTCCTGTTGATGTTGTCTGCACTTCTGGGTATGTTCTTTATGATTTCAAGTGGCAACCTGCTTATATTTTATTTGTCGCTTGAACTGGCTACTATCCCGGTAGCTGCAATGGTCAATTTTGATTTAGTAAAAAAGCGTTCGTCTGAAGGTGCCATGAAAATGATACTTTCTTCCGCATTTTCTTCGGGTATATTATTGTTTGGCATTTCATTATTATATGGTGCTACCGGTACGATCAGCTTTGCTGAAATACCACTGCAATTAGACAATTCCCCTTTACAGATACTGGCATTTGTTTTCCTGTTTACTGCATTTGCCTTTAAACTATCCATAGTTCCATTTCATTTTTGGACAGCCGATGTGTATGAAGGTTCGCCGATGGCAGTAACCGCTTTTCTTTCTGTTGTATCAAAAGGTTCGGTAGCTTTTATTTTTATCAGTACCCTTTACAAAGTTTTTCAACCCATGGGAGATATGTGGTACGCTATGCTGGTGATACTGGCTGTTGCCACCATGGTGATTGGTAATTTATTTGCTTTGCGCCAGCAAAATATCAAACGATTCCTGGCTTTTTCTTCTATTGCCCAGGTTGGTTTTATCCTGGTTGGTATCAGTAATAGTGGCACAATAGGTGTAGAAGCGGTTGTATATTTTATAATGATTTATATATTTTCAAACCTGGCTGCTTTTGGAGTGGCTTCCGTTATTTCTGAACAAAGCGGTAAAGAAAATATTGATGATTATAAAGGATTATATAAAAACAATCCTTTCCTGTGTTGGATACTGGCATTGGCTTTATTCTCGCTGGCTGGTATTCCACCTACTGCGGGTTTTTTTGGTAAATTATTCCTGATCACTGCCGGTGCTGCAAAAGGAGGATATTGGTTTATTATTATTGCTGCATTAAATATGATCGTATCGCTTTACTATTACCTGAGAGTGATAAGAGCAGCTTTTATGGATAAAAATGAAAATCCCATTGAAAAAATAAAGACAACTGCTTCTGTTAAACTGGCTTTGGTAATTTGCGGAGCTGGTATTGTATTGGTTGGCTTACTAAGCTGGATTTATGAATACATACAATCATTAAGTTAGTTACCATGGCACTCAATAAAAATCATGAATTCGAAGAATTAGATGGTGTCAGATGTGGCATTGTGGAAAAGAATGTAAAACCTGAAAGACTACCATTTATTAAAGAATTGTTGGAATACAATGGATATACCGTTGTTGCTATACCCTCACCTGCTCCAAAAGCGGCACCAGCCCCAGCTCCAAAAGAAGGTGAAGTAGTTGCACCACCTCCATCACCAGTTCTTCCTGAAACTTTTACTGTTGGTGTAACTGATTATACTTTTAATACCATCAATGCCATTTTTGGAAGAATGCTGAAAACCAAAAATGGTCATATTGTTACCCAGGCTTACTGGCATCAAAAAGAAGATGTAAGCCATGATGAAATTCCCTACTACGAGCATACATAATCCCATTAAACTCCCGGGATAGTTGCCTGATTTTCGCTTGTTGGAAAATGATATTAATCAAGGTTCACACTGATTTGTGTTTTCACTATTATATATTTTAAGCTATAACTATGCAAAGCACTAAAGCTTCTATAGTATGGCAACAACAACTAAGACCGGAAAGTATGTCTACTTTTTCGGAGGCGGCAAAGCCGATGGTAACGAATCCATGAAAAATCTATTAGGCGGAAAAGGTGCCAACCTGGCTGAAATGGCAGGGCACCCAAAACTTCGCTTACCTGTTCCTCCGGGTTTTACCATCACTACAGAGGTCTGCACTTATTATTATGCCAATAAAAAAAGATATCCCAACAAATTAAAGATACAGGCGGAAGAAGCTTTAGGTAAAATGGAAAAGTTGATGGGTAAAAAATTTGGTGATGACAATAATCCATTATTAGTTTCTATCCGTTCCGGTGCCCGTCGATCTATGCCTGGTATGATGGAAACAGTATTGAATGTAGGATTAAATGAAAAGACAATTAAAGGTATTATTGCACAAAGCGGCGATGAACGTTTTGCTTATGATGCATACAGGCGTTTAATCATGATGTATGCAGATGTAGTTATGGAAAAAGGTGGTAGCATAGACCCCAATAGCTATCGGGGGAAAAATGGCAAAGGCATCCGTAAAATATTAGATGAAAAGCTGGAACACATAAAAAAACAAAAGGGATATAGCAGCGATACGGAACTAACTGTTGATGAACTGAAAGAATTAGTAAAAGACTATAAAGCTACTGTAAAAAAAGTGATAGGCACTGCATTTCCGGAAGACCCCTGGGAACAACTCTGGGGTGGAGTAGGTGCCGTATTCAGCAGCTGGAATGGAAAGAGAGCTATTGAATACCGCCGAATAGAAAAAATTCCTGATGAATGGGGTACAGCGGTAAATGTTCAGGCTATGGTGTTCGGCAACATGGGAAATGATTGTTGTACCGGTGTTGCTTTTACGAGAAACCCTGGCAGTGGTGAAAATAAATTCTACGGTGAATACCTTGTGAATGCGCAGGGCGAAGATGTAGTGGCAGGAACCAGAACACCAGCCCCGGTAAATGAATATTCGATGAATGATCAAAGTAAACATTTCACTTCTTTGGAAAAATTAATGCCTGCACTCTATAAGGAATTATTCAGTTACCAGAAAAGATTGGAACAGCATTATAAAGACATGCAGGATATTGAGTTTACCATTGAAAAAGGAAAATTATTTATGCTGCAGTGCCGTGTTGGTAAACGTAATGGTGTGGCTGCCGTACGTATGGCAACGGAAATGACGAAAGAAAAACTGATTGATGCAAAAACGGCGATAATGAGAGTAGGGCCTAATCAACTTGTTGAATTGCTTTTACCCATGATCGATCCAAAAGCAGAATTAACCTGTCCAATCATAGCAAAGGGTTTACCGGCAGGTCCTGGTGGTGCAAGAGGGCGCGTTGTATTTAGTTCTAATGATGCTGTAGCATGGGCAGAAAAAGGTGAAAAAGTAATTCTTGTACGCGAAGAAACTTCTCCCGAAGATGTGGATGGCATGCATAAATCTCAGGCGATATTAACGACGAAAGGAGGTATGACATCTCATGCGGCACTCGTAGCAAGAGGCTGGGGTAAATGTTGTATAGTAGGCTGTAGTGATATTGAAATTCATAATGATACCAAAACATTTCATGCAAAGAATGGCATTATTATCAAAGAAGGCGATTGGCTAACATTGAATGGCACCAAAGGATTAGTATATGAAGGCAGTTTACCATTAGTGGATATAGACCTGGACAAAAATCAGTCATTCAAAGACCTGATGAAACTGGTTGATAAAATAAAAGTAATTGCTATAAGAACAAATGCCGAGACACCTAAAGATGCTGCACAGGCTATTAAATTTGGTGCCGAAGGAATTGGTTTATTCCGAACTGAACATATGTTCTATGGCGAAGGAAGTGAACAACCATTATTTCTTTTACGTAAAATGATTGTAAGTAAAACAGAAACGGAAAGACGTTCTGCATTAAACGAATTATATAAATACGTAAAGAAAGATGTCAAAGACACGATGAAAGTAATGAAGGGATACCCGGTAACTATTCGGTTACTTGATCCACCATTGCATGAATTTGTTCCGCATGATATTGATAAACTTCACCAACTTGGTAAAGAACTTGGCATCAGCATGAGTGTTTTAAGAAGAAGAGTGCTGGCTTTACATGAAAATAATCCGATGCTGGGACACCGGGGTGTACGATTGGGAGTCAGTTATCCAGAAATCACCGAAATGCAGGTAAGGGCTATTTTTGAAGCAACAGCTGAAATGCTCAAAGCTGGGAAAAAAGCCTTTCCGGAGATCATGGTTCCGGTAACCTGTACAGTTAATGAGTTATCACATCAGAAAGTAATTGTTGATAAGGTATACAAAGAAGTATGTGAAAAAATGAAAATGAAAAAGATACCTTATTTATATGGTACCATGATTGAAACACCCAGAGCTGCTATCAGGGCTGAATTGATGGCGCATGTAGCAGATTTTTTCAGTTATGGAACAAATGATCTTACACAAATGAGTTTTGGTTTCAGCCGGGATGATATTGGTGGGTTTTTACCTAAATACCTTGATCTGAAAATACTGCCGTATGATCCGTTCCAAACAATTGACCAGGATGGAGTAGGCGAACTTGTCAGAACCGGAATAGTTGGAGGTCGTAAAGCAAAGCCACATCTTAAAGTTGGTATTTGTGGAGAACATGGTGGCGATGCCGATAGCGTAAAATTCTTTCATCGGCTTGGAATGAACTATGTAAGCTGTTCACCATTCCGGGTACCAATTGCCAGGTTGGCAGCAGCACAGGCTGCCCTCGAATTTCCAAGAAAATAATTTCCCTATAAAAAACTAAGGCCCGAAATAGAATTTATTCCGGGCTTTTTTGTTTTCATTATTAAAACCGAACTTCATTACTTAATAATTAAAAAATGGAAATTAAAAATTTATTTGATGATGCAGTAAAACAGGAAATTACTGAACGTATCAGTAAACTTACCGCCTCTACTCAACATCAATGGGGCAAAATGGATGTGGCACAGATGCTGGCTCATGTACAAATACCGATGGGAGTAGCTTTTGGTACTACCACAGTAAAAGGCAATTGGTTGATGAAACTGATACTGCCTTTATTTAAAAAAGCCTTGTATGATGATAAACCCTGGAAACAGGGATTGCCAACCGATAAAACTTTTATAATGACCGGCCAATCCAAAGATTTTGAAGTGGAAAAAAATCAGTTATTGGATAAGATCAACCGGTTCTCAGAAAGCAATATGATTAATGAAAAGCATCCTGTTTTCGGTAAACTAACTAAAGAGCAATGGAGTAAAGCTACCTGGAAACATATAGACCATCATTTGAAACAATTTGGGGTGTAAAAACCATTACTCTTTTGTGGGAACAGAAATAGATATTTTTCTTAGCACATTTAAACCAGAATACTTTTTATCATATTTTTTATACAGAAACAAATGCCTGGTAGTTTACTTAAATTAATCGAACATAATGCCATTTCAAGAATTTAAAAAAACTACTAAATTTTCCTTCCATCAAATAAAAAAATAAGCCGATATATGAAAGATAGCAAACCCACCTATAAAGTAAAAGCCAATGGATTTGAGTTTTCTTTTACAAAAGAACAGGTAGAAGCGGCAGACCTGGTACAACAATCCCCGGTAGATTTTAATCTTTTACAAGACAATCAATCTGTAAATGTAAAATTGATAGAGACTGACAGGTATGCAAAACATCTTACTATAGAAGTGGAAGGAGAAAGCTTTGAAGTGGAAATAAAAGAAGAACTCGACCAGATGCTGGAAAAAATGGGATTTGGATTGGTTGCTGATAAACATATTAAAGAAATAAAAGCACCCATGCCGGGATTGGTATTGGAAATTTCGGTAATAGAAGGACAAGAAGTTGCGGAAGGCGAAAAGATTTTAATACTATCAGCCATGAAAATGGAAAACAGTATCCTGATTCATACCCGTGCAACTATTAAAAAAATTGTTGTTAGCGCCGGTCAGGCCGTAGAAAAAGGACAGGTACTGGTAGAACTTGAATAATTATAAATATATCCTTTAGAAATTTTTTAAAATACATAATGAGATAAGATGAAAAAAATATTGGTTGCAAACCGGGGAGAAATTGCATTACGTATCATGCGTTCCATCCGCAAAATGGGAATAAAATCGGTCGCTGTTTTTTCGGAGGCAGACAGAAATTCACCACACGTTTTATTTGCAGATGAAGCCGTTTGTTTGGGTGCTCCTCCTTCTACCGAATCCTATCTCAATGGTGATAAAATAATAGCTTTTTGTAAACAACTTGGTGTGGATGGTATTCATCCGGGTTACGGTTTCCTGAGTGAGAATGCCGATTTTGCACAAAAAGTAGAAGATGCCGGCATTATATTTATAGGCCCCGGCCCGGAAGCCATGCGCATCATGGGTTCAAAACTGGCAGCAAAAGAATGTGTAAAGAAATACAATATTCCAATGGTGCCTGGTATTGATAAAGCTATTGAAGATATTGCTGTAGCAAAAGAAACAGCCAGACAGATTGGCTACCCTATTTTAATAAAAGCATCGGCAGGTGGTGGTGGCAAAGGAATGCGTATTGTAGAAAAAGAAGCTGAGCTGGAAGAACAAATGCAAAGAGCTGTAAGCGAAGCCAAATCTGCTTTTGGTGATGGTTCCGTTTTTATAGAAAAATATGTTACCTCACCAAGGCATGTTGAGATACAGGTACTGGCAGATAAGTTTGGAAATGTGGTACACTTATTTGAACGGGAATGCAGCATTCAGCGTCGTCATCAGAAAGTAGTAGAGGAATCCCCTTCTGTTGTTTTAACACCGGAACTACGCAAAAAAATGGGTGAAGCCGCAGTAATGGTGGCAAAATCCTGTAATTATATAAGTACGGGTACCGTTGAATTTTTAATGGATGATCAGCTTAATTTTTATTTCCTTGAAATGAATACCCGATTGCAGGTAGAGCACCCTGTTACTGAAATGATAACCGGTATCGACCTGGTAGAAGAACAAATAAAAATTGCCCGGGGCGAAAAATTAAGTTTTACACAGGAAGATCTTAGCATCAATGGACATGCGGTGGAACTTAGAGTTTATGCGGAGGATCCCTTAAATAATTTTTTACCCTCCATTGGTACGCTAACGACTTATGTAAAACCAACCGGTGAAGGGGTAAGGGTGGATGATGGTTATGAGGAAGGGATGCCTATTCCAATTTATTATGACCCGATGATTGCCAAACTGGTGACCTATGGAAGAGACAGGAATGAAGCGATTCAGAAAATGAAAAAGGCGATTAAAGAATATAAAATTGAAGGAGTAGCTACTACATTACCTTTTGGAACTTTTGTTTTTGAACAGGAAGCTTTTCTCAGTGGAAAATTTGATACCCATTTTGTAAAAAATTATTATACCCCGGAACTGATCAAAGAAAAGCAAAGAGTAAACGCATCTATTGCTGCTATTGTAGCCCTGAAATACTGGATGGAAAAACAAAAAATTACAAACCCCGTTGAACATAAAACAACCAGCTGGAAACGCAGGTTGGCATAAAAATTATAAGTTGCTTTTT
>JANMLJ010000702.1:0-7514 GCA_031372465.1 Chitinophagaceae bacterium
GCAATATATTAGAACCCGAATGGGCTTTAGCCCAATCTTTCTTAAGCATAACCAATTGCCTATTCAGCAATTATAATTTATTTTTTTTATTAGTAAGGATTGTTTAATTCGCCAATAGAAGTAGTGACTTAATGTCTGCAATGAAAAGTTATCTCCTTGTTTCTAATTTTTAAACTCTTGGCAATTGGTATTAATTCTACTAACAAATTGCACCTTCAATTTTACAGCTCAAATTCCCACACCGTTCTGTATTCTCCCTGTTGTTCTATATACGTTAAAAAAGCATGGTAAAAAGCATCAGCCCCGATAGTAGCACTATCGCCTATTACGAAGAGCCTTTCTTTGGCACGGGTGATCGCTACATTCATCCGGCGGTAATCTTTTAAAAATCCAATATCGCCATCATCATTGCTTCGTACAAGTGAAACAATAACTGTTTCCTTCTCCTGTCCCTGAAAACTATCAATAGTGCTTATGCGCAGTTTCTTTGGTAGAATCTCTTTGGCGGCTGCTACCTGTCCTGCATAGGGTGAAATGATGGCTGTTGTTGTTTCATTCAATTCTTCTGTTTCTAATAATTTTTGAACGATACGCAACTCACCTTCATTTTGCAAACTGGTACCATCGGGTCCACGTACTTCATTATAACCTGAACCGGCCGTATCAATAAATGTAAGGTGTGTGCCGCTATTGTTTAAATGAGTTGCAGTCAGCAGCAACTTGTTATAAAAATAATTACTGCTGAATCCGGCAATTACTTCTCTCATCCTGTATTGGGTATTCAGTAGAAATATATCAGCGACAGTATCAATGGCTGTTTCTAAAATGGATCGATTCAAACCAAGCCGGGCTGCTTCATTACTTAAAACAGTAGGAGGGAGTTGCCAATGATCCCCGGCCAGTACAATTTTTTCTGCCAGGGGAAAAATACACCAGGCCAATGGTTCAATACATTGCCCCGCTTCATCCATCACTAATGTTTGAAATCGGAGATAATTTATTTTGGCATCATAAAGTCCAATCGGTGTGCCTGCAATTACATCGGCTTCCTCAAATAACTTTTTTTCATTGTATGCCTGTAGCTTTTTTATTTCTGTACGGATATCTTTAACTTCTTTAAACAAAAGATTACGTTGTTCCCGTTCGGCCTTGCCAAAACTTCTTTTATATTTAAGGGCCATCTTACGAAACTCTTCCGCCCTTATTTTTAATTGTTTGATCTCTTTTTGTTGTTTACTGTTGGCAAGTTTGCCTTCCGGAGTATGTGTAAAAATAGTTTCATCTATTTTACTGGTATTGCCAATTCTCAGCAATTTGACTCCCTGGCTGATAAGACCTTTAGCAATATTGTCAACGGCTGTATTGCTGGGGGCTGATACCAATATTTTTTCACCTGCTTTTATTAACTGAAGGATGGCTTCTATCAAGGTGGTGGTTTTGCCGGTGCCGGGGGGGCCATGTATTATTGTGATCTTTTCGTTTTGAGTAATAGCTGTTACAGCATCTTGCTGACTTTCGTTTAATTGCTGATTACGAAAATTAAGTGGCATAGACGACAGCCTGCTTTTATCGAAAGCAGCATTGGTAGTTGTGGTTGCTTTATCGTCATGTAATTGTTCAAATAATTTATATAAAGGTTTATTACTTTCCATTTCGGTCAGCATTTTTTTCATAATGCTGCTGGTTCGGGTATCCGGTGCTAATTTGATACCAACGCCATCATCTTCAATCCAATCGGGAAAGTCCGGCGCAAACAAACGAAACTCACCAGTTTTTCCATCCAAACTGATTAAAACCCCTTTTACCGGATCTTCACCTGCACAAAAACACTCAATTGCGGCACCGTCTTTGAACATATTGGCTTCTGGTGGAAAATTGAGTTTAAAATTGATCTCCGGGTAATCGGCATAGCCAAAATTTTTCCGGATGACAATAATGGGATGGAGGGCAAGTCCATCTGACTTTAACTGTTTTAACGTGTGCTGTTGGTCTAAACGATATCGTTGGGCCTGTTCTTTTTCTTCCAGATCGATACATTGTATTAATTTGTTCAGTTGAGGATGCATGCGGTGAAAATAACACGGAACGCAGGAATAAAAAAATGGCACTGCTACGAACCTATTTTCTTTGCTGCCTGGAAGATTTGGTATATTGGCGGGTAAAATTTATTTTTTTATTCCGGGATCGCTATTCAGCACATTAAATATATGAAAGCAGCAACTATCAACGAATTAAAGCAGGAATTACTCAGCACTTCTCCTGCAATAGTATCAGAATTATGCCTCCGGCTCGCCCGGTTTAAAAAAGAGAATAAGGAATTGCTCACCTATTTACTTTTTGAAGCGCATGATACAGCAGGTTATATCAAAAGCGTTAAACAGGAAATCGATGCTCAGTTTGCAACTATCAATAAAAGCAATGTATATTTTATAAAGAAAACCTTGCGAAAAATACTCCGCATCACCAATAAATATACCCGTTACAGCGGTCTGGCTAATGTAGAAATTGAGCTGCTGATTTATTTTTGTACCTCTATGAAAGCCCTGGATATTTCGATCAATAGCAATCAGGTACTCTTTAATATCTTTCAAAATCAATTGAAGAAGATAAATAAGACGATGGCAGCTTTGCATGAGGATCTGCAATATGATTATCAACGGGAAATAGATAAATTATAAGAACGTATTAGTTGATATTCATTTTGTAGGAGAATATCTTTACCCGAATTTTTTGCGGAAGATAGGTGCATTTCAACTTCGATCTTTCAATACTTCATGGATCCCTCCTTCTCCGGCGTGGCGGATACTGAGGGTAGGCGCTGATGTCGCAATCATGTTTGTATTTGCCTTTTCAAAGTTAAGGATATTGCATCCCTCTTGGGAGGGGCAAAGACATTATGTATAATAAAATTTAAAAAGGGTTAGGTCATAGTATACGATATCTGATAGATCGGAAGTGAAATGCACCCAGGAGTTATATGTCCTTCTATATTTGTAACAAAAAAATAACCGCAGCAATACTAATTCAATCCCTTTTCAACCAGCCTGTAATACTCATTCTGCTACGGTGGGCTTTTGTTACCTCATGTTCCATTTCATCACTTTTAAAGAACACCGCAGTTTGTGCGTGGGGCTGGATTGTTTGCGCCACTTCATTTTGATATACCAGTAACTGCCCGCCATCTTCTTCCAGCCAATTTTCATTTAGATAACTGATTAAAGAATATTTGCGGGAACTATCATTTTTAAACTGGTCTTTATGCTTTTTATAAAAACTGCCTTCTTCATATAAAGCATAATGAAACTCATAACCATTTATCCCTGTATAGCAGGTACTGTTGAGATGATGGATAAAATCTTCTGCTAATTGCAGGTATTCCTGTTCATAAATATTGGGATGGCTTTTATCCATCCAGTAAATTTTATCACCTCGCATTTTTTGACGGGGATCTTTGACTTCTGCATTGCCAATTCCTGCAGTGATCATCTTATCATCTCTTTGCAGTTGAAGGATATTTTGCTGTAGTCCTGCTGATAATTTTTCGGTTAAAAAATTGCAGTCTATCCCTATATTAGTATCCAGGTAACTATCAATCAGTAAATCAAATTGGTTATTCATTGGCGATGTTGAACTGCGCAAAGTAGTTCATTTAACTTTCATCGTAGGTTATTAAGTGCTTTAAGGTATAATTTGTGAAAAAGGCAAATAGAAAAATTTCAACTCAACCGTTTAATATGGCCTTCCAGTTCTTTGTAGTTGCTTTATCTGCTTTTAGATTTTTAAACGTACCTATTGAATCCCAAAAACGGCCTACATTAACAAGCCTTAATAATTGGTCTCCGGTAGTATCATCAAGTTCCGGGGCTGATGGGTTTGGTTTGGAGAAGGAGAATTTGTATTTCTTTCCGTTTACCACTGCATCAAAACCCAAACCCATTCTCAAGAATGGATATTTTACATCTTTGATTTCTGCAAGAGGCAAATTGAATTGTATTCCTTCCTGCGTAATGAATGCAACTTGTCCTTCATTCCAGATAAGAATCCCGGGTATAACACTTCCGATAAGGCCGGAAAGTTGCCATACTTTAGAAACTAATTCCTTTTCCATATATACAATTTTTTAAAGGAAGATAAGTTAAAATGTTGGAATAATGGACTCTATCTGTTTCAGGATGCTGATTAATACCTTTTCTAATTAAAATTCACTAAAGAGTTCCCGGTATTATTTTTTCAGCTGAATTTTCTCAGCCATTTGACTGATTCATATCATGATTTTACTATTTGGTGCTGCTCAACTTTGAGTTATTAATAATTAACAAAAACCAATTTTATGAGTTATACTACAGTTACTCAATGCGGAAATGATCATTCAGCATGGTTGAAAAGCCTTGATTTCTATGATGAGGAATTTGATATTTTAGAAAATCGTTTGGTGGAGATAGTCAAAAAGAATAATGGTCAGGAAGCTATGGCGGGAGTTGAACATTTTCAAAACCAATTTATTGTCCAGCGAAATAATATTGATGAATTAATGCATAGTATCAAAGAGCATGCGGGAAAAGTGGCCAGCGATTCACAAGCTCATGTTGGTAAAATGGAATCAGGGCTTGTTGACGAGCATAACAGTTTGCATGAACAAGTTGACATATTTGAAAAAATTGTGAAAGACCTGCGGCTGGAATTTAATTTGTTTCTGTCAAAATGGATGTAAAATTAACCGGTTTAATACTATTTTTCTGCCTGGTGTTATTCAGGGAGAGTTTCTTTTGATCAGTTAATACTAGTTATCCGGAATTATTTATTTCTTAATCGGAGACATATTTTCGCGTATTTCTCTCTTTGTTAATTTCAGGGGGTACATTGAATTAACCAATTTTCTGTTTTGGGATAAAGAAAAAATTCTTATTTTCAGGCCCCAATAAAGTAATGAAGTACTTTGTTGCAGATAATTAAATAGTTCAACTGATTTCAATATTTTAATCGGAAAAAATGAAACAAAAAAATGTAGCGCTATCCCTGGTGTTTTTTACAGTAGTTCTTTTTTTAGTTAGTTGTGGTGGAAAGAACGATAAAAAGAAAGAAGCAACTACCCCTCCTGATAGCAGTAAATCGGTCAACAATATACCTGCAGACACAGCAAAAAGTATCGTAAAACTTTTTTGTATTAATAAAGGCGAGGATAGCCTTGCCACTCCTCATTTTGATGTGATGCTTTCTGTAAATGGAAAGGAATTCAAAATAAAAACTATTAATGGCTGCAGTGATATACCTGTAGCTGAATACAAAACCTATGAAATTCCTGCAGAAGCAGTGTCAGCCTGTGGTGGTTGGTGGGCAGGTGCCGGCGATTACTATTATGTAATTATAAAGAATGGCAAACCTTCATTATTTGAAGGCTGGATGGATGAAACACAAACGGAAAAAGGACATCATTGGAAAGAAATTCCTTATAATTAGCAATACATTGCTTTTGGATAATTGGATACGTTTGTACCAATTATATTACTTTTAAAATTGATAGTCAGAAGGATTTTTCTTAAACCACTTTATTATTTTTTATAGATGTGGCACCAGGCATTCTTTAAAAATACCTGTTTCAACGCCAGGTCGTTGTTTTAACAGTACTATAAGTTCTTCATTGTCTTTTTCGGAGGAAATGAATTCAAGCAGATAACCATACGTACAGCTTTCATAAAAAGCCTGGTTAATATTCAGGTGACGATAAAAGGGTAAATTCCGAAAGAAATCTATATCTGTTTCCTGGTGATTAACAAAGGCAACTACTATTGAATCGCCATCTTCGGAAAGCCCTTTTTGTTTTACTGGTGAAGTAATATAACCACCCAGTTGAACAACTTTCACATTATGTTCGGGAAAGTGCTCTGTCTTTCTTTCGTTCATGAAAGTAAAATTAAAATCGCGGTCCGGCCATTTATGCAATGATATAAATTTGAACTTGTTTTTTGATTGGGTCAACTGTTCAAATAAAATGGGTTCATGTTTTTTATTCATCAATCTTTTTGCATATTGATCCCATTTTGGTGTAAATTCTTCTATGGTGAGATTAGTTATAAAACCTACATACTGAACAATCGTATCTTTTGTCATTGGCAACTTTTTTAAAATAGAGAAATGTATACACGATTACATAAAACGGTTATACTTGCGGCTGATTTACTTTATTCATTAAATAGTAAAAACAAAGCCTGTCTTCAACTGGTTTTGTAAACGTATCTTTTTTGTTATGATGACTATCGCCGGATAATTTTACCGATAGAATTACCTGCAGAACATGTAAGGTAATCTTTATTTAGCTTTGTTTCTTAATTATTTGGTAATCTGTTTATTCAGGTGATGACAATGGGGTTCAACTATTTTATTTTATGACTGATTCACAAAATAATAACGGATTAACAACGGAAGAGGTAATAGCCAGCCGGGTTGAATACGGAAATAACGCATTGGAGTTGCAGGAAAACAGAGTGCTTCTTCATGTAGTAAAGGAAGTAGTATTTGAACCCATGTTTATTTTACTACTGGCAGCCTGTATTATTTATTTTGTAGTTGGCCAATACCAGGAAGGTGTCATCATGCTGGTATCTATTTTTATAGTGGCTGGTATTTCGTTGTTCCAGGAATACAGAAGTCAGCATGCAGTACAGGCATTAAAAATATTATCTACAGCAAAAGCTACTGTTGTACGTAATGGAACTTTAATTAAAATTGATTCCGGTGAGATTGTTGTAAACGACCTGTTACTGATAGAAGAAGGTGAAGTAGTAGCTGCTGATGGTTTAATTATACTGGCAAATGATTTATCTCTCAATGAATCCATACTTACAGGAGAATCATTTGCTGTAAATAAATCAGCCGGTAATAATACCGGCGTGTACAGGGGCACACTGGTAACAAGCGGCAGTGCCACCATAAAAGTTACTGCTGTTGGTTTAAAAACTATGTTCGGAAAGATAGGATTATCGCTTAAAGAGATTACAAAAGTAAAAACACCCTTACAACTACAGATCAGATCCTTTGTACGAAACATGGTTTGGATAGGTGGTTTTGCTTTTTTATTGGTTGTCGGATTTAATTATTACCATTCCGGTAACCTTGTTCAGTCTTTTTTACAGGGACTTACACTGGCTATGAGTATTCTGCCAGAAGAAATTCCTGTTGCATTTAGCACTTTCCAGGCCCTGGGCGCATTCAGACTATTGCGAAATAATATTATTGTAAAGCAACCACAGTTCGTAGAAACCCTGGGGTCGGCAACAGTTATTTGTGTCGACAAAACGGGAACATTGACTCAAAATAAAATGAGCATCAACTATGTGTATGATGCAATGACCAAAACATCGATCGAGGTAGCGGATAATACTGCATTGCCGGCTTTGCTGATGGGATATGCCATGTGGAGCAGTGAAACAAATCCTTTTGATCCGATGGAAAAAGCTATTCATGAACTATATGGGCGAATGACAGAATTGGATAAAAGAAAATCGTTTGACCAGGTG
>JANMLJ010000716.1:0-5018 GCA_031372465.1 Chitinophagaceae bacterium
TACCTGTGGATTATTATTGATAGTAACACCAGTATCTCTTACTTCAAGTATTCTTGCCGTGCCTGGCAATCCTGTTTTTTGTAAACGGCTGGCATTAATGATTGGTTTAAAAAAAAGACGATAGAATAAATAAAACATGCCACCAAAAAGAACCAGCATCCCGACTCCCATATAAATACCCATGGAGCCGGCAGTAGCTATAACGGCAATAACACCGGCGAGTAAACCAATGATACCGCCGATAATGCCTATCCAGGCACTTTTATTCAGTTTCATTAGCAATGAATTTTGAATGCTATTTTAAAAATTGCCGGGAAGACGGAAAGGCGGTAAGAAAAATTAGAAATAACTTCCCGTCTTCTTTTCTTACCGGTAAAAAAGTTTATTTAATTGCCTTAAACTTTAGTCACTGATTCATATGAATGTCAATTTTATAACTGCAAAATTTTTAATCTATGTTTTTTTATAGCCGGGAAGACGGAAAGGCGGTAAGAAAACTTAAAAATTACTTTCCGTCTTATTTTCTTCCCGGCAATGGATTTATTTAAACTTTTTTTTAATTGGTATGAAAGCTAATTTAATAAACGGGAATAAAGAAAGGCGGTAAGAATATTTAAAAAACAACTTCCCGTCTTCTTTTCTTCCCGGCAAATATTTATTCAATCGGTTTATAATCTTTAAATAAATTCACTTTTGTTCCTTCTGCCTGCTGACGGTAAGTGGTCCACTTTACTTCGAAAAATTTATTGATCGTTTGTATCACTTCACTGACTGACTTCTCTGCATTCTCTACCAATATTTCTTCCTGTCTTCCGGGAGCTACCATTTTACTGCCGATTGATTGCTGGGCAGTTTGTAAAAATGTTGTAGTCGTTATTTCAAACGGGCTGCGGCTTAGTCCCTGTCTGTCGGATGTTTTACCACTAATATTTTCACGGATATTTTTTATTTCCTCCTGCATTTTTGTGGTTGTCTTACGAAGAGAGTCAATATCTTTTCCTTCCACTCCTCTTATCTGTGCCTGCATTTTAGTACATACTTCATCTGCTTCTGTCAACCTATCCATAGCATTCATCAGTTTATCTGCACTTTTTCGTAAGCGATCATACATTTTTCTTTGTGCTATCTTAATATCATTTTTATTACCAAGTCTTGGATCATCTTTCACTGTAATAAAAGTGGAATCAGAACTTCTTGCATAAGTCATTACTAATTTATAGGTGCCGGGAAGAACCTGTAAGCCTCCGGGTTCTTGTGCACCGGGCAATGGCTTTGGTGATCCTGGCTGACGAAATCCTTTTTCTTCCATACCCCAGTATTGCCGATTGAAACCACTGTCGATATTCCATCGTAAAGTTCTTATCAATTCATTGCCGGCATTATAAATTCTAACTATCGCACTATCACCCCGGGCGCCACCACCACCCGGACCAAATCTACCACCACCACCAGCGCCACCGCCACCTCTTCCGCCACCACCAGCACCGCCACCGCCTCTTCCACCAGCACCTTGTTGTGGATCTATTACAGGTGCTTGCTCTGAACCAGCTTCAACAGGTTTTTTTGTTGTAGTGTCAACAACAGGTTTTGGTTTATTGACAAAGAAAGAAACTTCAGCACCACGTCTGCGATTCTCCGCATCATATAATCCCAATACACTCCATTCATAACCGGTAGCTGCCTTGTATTGCGCCTGGTAAGTATCTGGTGCAGTAAATACCGTAATGGCATTGGTAAACGATTTGCCATTATTAGCCGCAATTTTTCTTAACGGACGTATATCATCTAATATCCATAGTGCCCGGCCAAATGTTGCAATAGCCAGATCAGCTTCTCTTTCCTGGATAGCCAGATCATAGGTAGAAACAGATGGATAACCATTTTTCCATTGTTCATATGAAACACCATTATCAAAACTCACCCATAAACCATTCTCTGTTCCAACAAAAATCAAATTAGGTTCTACAGGATCCTGTATCATGCATAAAGCATATCCCTTTACTTTATTTTCATCTACCATTCTTGTCCATGTTTTGCCATAATCAGTAGTTCTGAAAATATAAGGCTTTACATCACCGCGGCGATAATCATTGGTAACAACAAAAGCTTCGGCTGCACTATACCGTGAGGCTGTTACCTGCGGCACCCAGGCTCCTGTTGGCATACCCGGAATTTTGCCCCGGAAATTTGTCCAGGTAGCTCCTCCATCTCTTGTCAATTGCACATTGCCATCATCTGTTCCAATCCAGATAGTTCCTTTTTCTTTGGTAGAGGGCGATATGGAAAGAACAGAACAATAGGTTTCTGCACCGGTAATATCCAATGTTAACCCACCCGTATTCTGAAAGGCTTTTATCTTAACTGAATCGTTGGTAGTAAGATCGGGAGAAACAATCTGCCAGCTTACACCCTTGTCGGTGCTTTTATGTATATACTGGCTTCCAAAATATATAGTTGATTTATCAAACGGATCTTGTGCAATAGCAGAATTCCAATTGAAACGAAGTTTAATAGCAGGATCCAATGCCGGTGGTTTGATAAACCAGCTTTCACCTGTTTTGTAATTTCTTCTACCTACAGAACCTCCCTGGCTCATACTGTAAACCCAACTGGCATCTTCTGCATCAGGCATCGCATCAAAACCATCACCACCGCCAATATTATTCCAGTAATAATTTCTTATTCCTCCGTTTGTCCAGGTATAAGCGGGGCCATGCCAGCTTCCATTGTCCTGCATACCACCCATTACATTGTAGGGAATTTCATTGTCAACATTTATATGATAAAATTGTCCTGCAGGAATCTTTTCATCAAACACCCAGTTCTTTCCCCGGTCTCTTGAAATACCGATACCACCATCATTTCCTTCTACAATAAAGTTGGGATCTTCCGGATGTATCCACCAGGCATGGTGATCGGGGTGAATACCGGAATAAGGGATTAACGTAGAAAAAGATTTTCCACCATCTTCACTCAATGTAATGGTAGAATGCACATCATAAATTCTGTTCTCATTTTTCGGATCTACATATATTTCCTGGTAATAGAAAGGACGGTCTGTTATCTGTGCCGCATCACTGTTTACCAATGTCCATTTAAAACCACCATCATCACTTTTATACAATCCGTTTTTTGTAGCTTCCACTTTTGCATAAACTCTGGATGGCATGCTGCGGGAGAAGGCAATACCGATACGGCCAAGTTGTCCGTCAGGTAATCCATCTTCCTTTGTCATTTTTTTCCAGTTCTTGCCTCCATCTACTGTAATAAATAAACCACTACCGGCGCCACCGCTTTTTAAATTCCACGGAGTGCGACGAAACTGCCACATAGCAGCTATTAATTTATTAGGGTTCGAAGGATCCATAACTAAATCGGCACAACCTGTTGTATCATTGGCATATAAAATCTTTGACCAGGTTTCTCCACCATCAGTAGTTTTAAAAACGCCCCTTTCCGGATGTTCGGCATATGGATTACCAATGGCAGCGGCATACACTGTATTTGGATTAGCGGGATCAATCACTACCCGGTGAATACAAATAGTTTTTTCAAGTCCCATTCGTTTCCATGTTTTACCGGCATCCATTGATTTAAAAATACCGGCACCAAGATTCAGCGAATTACGTGGATTGCCTTCGCCTGTTCCTACCCATACTATGCTTGGATTATTTTGCTGGATGGCAATGGAGCCAATATTCTGTAAAGGTTGTTCATCAAAAATGGATGCCCAGGTATGGCCACTATTTTCTGTTTTCCAGACGCCACCGGATGCTGCTCCTATATAAATGATATTGGGATTGGAAACAACTGCATCAATACTGGTGATCCGGCCACTCATTCCAGCCGGGCCAATACTGCGGGGTTTCCAGTTTTTAAATTGTTCCAAAGAAACCTGTTTGCCGGTTGGCGGGGTTTGTTGTGCAGTTGCTATGAATCCTACTACGATACTTACTGTCAATAAAGCATATTTTCTCATTATCTTACGTTTTGGAGGCTAAACTTACTGATAAAGCAATGGGCAGCAAAAAAGATTATATAAATGGGTTTGAAGGCCCCTTAAGCGGAGAATGTCATTCTTTTATTTAGCAGGTACTATTGCTGGTACGGCTATATTTCCTCCTTCTATCATTTTTTTCATATTAGCTAATCCATCCTCGAAATCTTTTCCCATCTGTTTATCCAAACTGGAAAAAAGATTGAAAATATTCCACGGTCGTGGAGTGCCTATATAAAATGTCCAGGTTACGGTGGTAATTGAAACATTCGTTTCAAGTAGACTAAATATTGATTCAGCTGTTCCATTTTTTGGTTTGGTGAAATGTATTTTATGCACTACTTTTTTATTGGCACCCAATTCGGTGATTTCAATTTTGCCTTCACCGGAAATCTCCGGGCTTCCTTTCCATTCGCTGGTAGCACCAACTGTCCCATCCGTTCCGGATAGCGTATAGATAGCAGAAGAATCCTGCTGACTCCACACCGAAAACTTATTAAAATTTTCCAGTTTGATTAATTGATTATATATATCAGCAGCAGTTGCATTAATAACAATTGAACGTTCTATCTTCTGCCTGGTAGGTAGCATAAAAGATAAAATAGCGGTAACGGCAATAACTGCTAAAAGAAAAAATAAT
The DNA here is from genome assembly GCA_031372465.1 of Chitinophagaceae bacterium. GTDB lineage: Bacteria > Bacteroidota > Bacteroidia > Chitinophagales > Chitinophagaceae > JJ008. The sequence goes on from JANMLJ010000716.1 coordinate 4,638, forward strand.
AATAGCCGTGCAAATTTCATCAGGATTATTTTTACAAAGATACTTCATAGTAAAAGTAACGAACAGGGATGTTTTGCCTTGCGGCAAAGAAAATGAATACAAATTTTAACCGCAGAGGCGGGGAGGCGCAGTTTTCTTTTTGATAAATACTTTTAATATCGATAATAGTGCATAAATAGGCCAAATTATTGAACCACAATAGTCACATAGAACACATAAGAAAAACACAACTTGTCCCGCCAGAGGCGTGGATAGGAGGACCTATGTGTCAACCTATTGTTTCCTATCCTCCTATGTGGCAAAAGCAAAATGATTTCTTGATTTTATGGAGCTACCTATGAAGTATAAAAGGTATAATAGCAAAAATAAAGAGTGCAGAGG
>JANMLJ010000717.1:0-1516 GCA_031372465.1 Chitinophagaceae bacterium
CCGATATGACGGCAGCAGAGAAACAACAGTTAGCCACCCTTCAACAGCAATTAGCAGCAGCAGAAAAGCAATTAGAAGATGCAAAAATGAAAAATATTGCATTGAATATGCTCATAGATGTTGCCGAAGAAAAGCTCAAAATCAGTATCAGAAAAAAGCCTGGTGCCAAACAGTAATATTGCTTGTGCAGTTGTATAGCCATTATGGAATTGGTTATTACTGCAAGCTGTTTGGCAAAAGCCGTCAGGCATTTTACGAGCAAAAGAACAACGATCATGATACAGGTTTACAAGATGCTTTAGTATTAAAATTAGTAGCAGAAATCAGGGCAGATTTACCCCGGTGCGGTACAGATAAATTACATTTTATGTTACAGCAGAAATTTGTTCAGCATGGCCTTAAATTGGGTAGGGATGCCTTGTATGCCCTGTTGGGAAAATATGGTTTACTCATTCGTCACCGAAAAAGAAAACCCTATACCACCAACTCGTATCATCATTATAAAAAATATCCTAATTTAATAAGAGAAATGACATTAACACAAGCAGGCATGTTGTGGGTAAGCGACATTACCTACATTGCCACAGCCAATGTTTACGCCTATCTGAGCATCATTACCGATGCTTATAGCCATAAAATTGTGGGCTATAAATTGCACAAAACTTTACATGCACAAGGAGCTGTTGATGCCTTGGTAATGGCAAATAATGATGTAAAGAAAACCGGGAAACTCATTCATCATAGCGACAGAGGCATACAGTATTGTTGCCACGATTATGTGCAAATGATAGAGCATTGTGGTATCCGGTTATCCATGACAGAAAAAGGAGACCCTTATGAAAATGCCATTGCCGAAAGAGTGAACGGAATATTAAAATATGAACACGGATTAAAGGAAACGTTTTTAAGTTTTGATACAGCAAAAACCGCTGTTGATATTGCAGTAAAAAACTATAACGAACTACGCATACACGATAGTTGCAACCGGCTTACACCAGTAGCTGCTCACGAACAAAAAGGAGTATTGAAGAAATATTGGAAGCCAAAAGTGTATGCAAAAAAGGAGTCCTTATCTGCAGCACCCTGATTCAACTCACCAACTTATCCACTACGTTCAAAAAAAATATTTTGGGAATATTTTTTTCTTCGTGTGGATAAGCTTACACCCTGAAAACTCAAAAGAAAACAAGTGTAAAGCAAAAGCAGTATTAAGCACAAAACTGACAATCAAAAGCCGTAATAAAAATGAAGTTGTAAGCCCCATTTAGTAATAGCAAAAAATAAATAAAAATGACCAGGAATAAAGCCCCCACCTGACAACCTGAAACAGGAATAAGAGAAACTTTGTAAATAAGTTTTAGCAGTATGATTAAAACCTGTAATCTTGTTCCAGTAACATCAATTATCTTGACAATTAAATTTAGTATTTAACCCCAAAATGTGTCAAGTGATTTTAGGAGGGTACACTTCCGTGGCTCGTAAGATATCTTTCAAGCCTCGTAAGACCTCTTTCACC
>JANMLJ010000458.1:0-1575 GCA_031372465.1 Chitinophagaceae bacterium
CCATAAAAGTTACTGCTGTTGGTTTAAAAACTATGTTCGGAAAGATAGGATTATCGCTTAAAGAGATTACAAAAGTAAAAACGCCTCTACAACTACAGATCAGATCCTTTGTACGAAATATGGTTTGGATAGGTGGTGTTGCTTTTTTACTGGTTGTCGGATTTAATTATTATCATTCCGGAAACCTTGTTCAGTCTTTTTTGCAGGGACTTACACTGGCTATGAGTATTCTGCCTGAAGAAATTCCTGTTGCATTTAGCACTTTCCAGGCCCTGGGCGCATTCAGACTTTTGCGAAATAATATTATTGTAAAGCAACCCCAGTTTGTAGAAACCCTGGGATCGGCAACAGTTATTTGTGTCGACAAAACGGGAACGTTGACACAAAACAAAATGAGCATCAACTATGTGTATGATGCGTTGAAAAAAACATCTATCAAGGTTGCAGAGAATGCGGCATTGCCGGCTTTGCTGATGGAATATGCCATGTGGAGCAGTGAAACAAATCCTTTTGATCCGATGGAAAAAGCTATTCATGAACTATACGGGCAAAAAGCAACAACTGATAAGAGAAAACAGTTTGACCAGGTGCATGAATATCCTATTGCTGGCAAGCCTCCCATGATGACACATATTTTTAAAAACGAATCAGGTGAAACTATCATTGCAGCTAAAGGTGCACCAGAGGCAATTTTGCAGCAGAGTACTTTGTCTCTGGAAGAATTACAACATATCGAAGAGCAAACACAATTTTATGCTAAATCCGGATACCGGGTTTTAGGAGTTGGTAAAGGCACCTGGAAAGAATTAAATTGGCCCATAACACAGCAGGAATTCGTTTTTGAATTTTTAGGATTGATCGCATTTTATGATCCACCCAAAGAAAATATTACGCAAACGATAAAAACATTTCGTGAAGCAGGTATCCCGGTGAAGATGATTACCGGAGACTATCCGGAAACAGCACTGGCCATTGCCAGGCAGGTTAACCTGGAACATACAGATGAAGTAATTACCGGACAGGATGTTTTGCAGTATAGTAAAGAAGAACTGCAGAAAAAAGTAAGACAAGTAAATATTTTTGCACGGATGTTTCCGGAAGCCAAACTAAAAGTAATAGATGCGCTGAAAGATAACGGTGAAGTAGTAGCGATGACCGGTGATGGCGTTAATGACGGACCTGCTTTAAAAGCTGCACATATCGGTATTGCCATGGGGCTCAGAGGAAGTGAAGTTGCTAAATCCGCCGCTTCTTTAATTATAACGGATGACGACCTGGCTCATATGACAGATGCAGTTGCATTGGGGAGAAAGATTTATGATAACCTTAAAAAAGCTATTCAGTATATTGTTTCTATACATATACCAATTATTCTTATCGTCACGCTTCCTTTATTATTAAGTTGGAGTTTTACGGATATTTTTTCACCGGTTCATGTTATATTCCTGGAATTAATTATGGGGCCAACCTGCTCAATTATTTATGAAAATGAACCGATGGAAGCAGGTACTATGCAACGGCTTCCCCGGAAAATGGGCACTACTTTTTTATCCCTGAAACAGCTGTCACTAAGTA
>JANMLJ010000089.1:0-2118 GCA_031372465.1 Chitinophagaceae bacterium
TCCTTATCGTTGAGATGGGGGTTTTGTTGTATTTGCCGGTGGCCGTTGTCCGGAGGGTTTTTCAAAAGAATTTTCCAGGCTGCCGGAAGCGGCCCATTCATTGATCTGCGAATAAGCAATACCGATATCTGTATGTAATGCTTCGCAAAGTTCATCAGGTGATAATTCGCGGCTTTCAATGCCATGGATCGTTTTTGAAAAACGGGTATTTCCCCAGAGAACGATCTGTTCACCCGGGTAGTTTCTTCTTGCATACAGTCGTTGATTAAAGATGCTTCCTGTTCGGGAAGCTTCATAACCTTCCTGAAATAAAGAATAAGAAACAGGGTCGCTGATCATCCGGCAATAGAAATATTCATTTCCCGGAAGTGGTTTTATCCATACAAGATTCGAAGCTTCCTGTGGTTCAAGCTCTACCGGCACTACCGGATCGTTGTGTATAAATATTCCCCGTCCGAGTGGAAGAATTACATTCAGCAATAGCGGTGCATCAGTAAAATATTCCTGGTTGTCAACGCTTACTTTCACACTACCATGGTTAAGGATGCCAAGATCCAGCATATAGCCCGCCACCCGGGATGCCTGGAATCCTACAGAAAGAAGTAATTCATAAAAGGCATTGGCCATTGGCCAGCAGGTGGCGCCAGAACCGTTAGCGAGGTAGTTTTCAAAAAATTCTTCTGCATCAAGACCCGGTAAGGGTTTATTGCCACCTGTTCTCAATGAAATCATTTTACGGATATTATCGAATGGCAGGTGATTGCACCAGGCAGCATACAACTGTTGTAGCGTTTCAACATCTGCATTTGTTGGAAAAGGAAAATCAAGGCGGGTCAATACGCGGTTTACTAATTGACTGGATAGTCCGTTCATTTAACTAAGGTATATTTTTTTTGGAAATGATATGCCAACTGCTAACAAAGACAATGAAGAGAACTCCAGCAGGATAATTACCAGTTTGTGGTATAGTTTATTTCTAAAACTGATATTATTTTTAATGACTCAAATTGAGATACCCCAAAAGAAAGTAGTATGGCAAAAGCAATGAAAATCCCTGATGAACTGGTAATTAATAAGATTCATCTTATCCGTGGGCAGAAGGTAATGCTGGACAGGGATTTAGCAGAATTATATCAGGTTAAAACCAGTGTATTAAATCAGTCAGTACGCAGAAATATTGAGCGGTTCCCCAAAGATTTCATGTTTCAAATAACAGAAAAGGAATTCGAAAATTGGAAATCACAAATTGTGATATCCAATACTGAAAAAATGGGGCTAAGAAAAAGACCACATGCTTTTACAGAACTGGGTGTGTCAATGCTCTGTAGCGTATTAAATAGTGAAACTGCCATCCGCGTTCATATCCAGATTATACGGATTTTTGTTAAAATGAAAGAGTTACTATTAACTCATAAGGATATATTACTTCAATTAGAAAAAATAGAAAAAAAACTTACGGGTCACGACGAAGACATAGCCCTGATATTTCAATACCTCAAACAATTATTAAATCCGCCACAACCACCCCGACAAAAAATTGGTTTCAGAAGAAAAGAGGAAGAGTAAGCAATGTTTCAACCGATTTTTTTTGAGCTTCAAATTAAATAGTAACGAATTTAAGCTTTAACCACAGAGACACAGCGTCACGGGGAAACACAGGGAAAACATACTGAAGCTCCTCGTTCACCTGCCTCTGTGCTTCTCCGTGGTTTAAACTCTTTAAGTAATGTAAGAAATACAATTTTGAAACACAAAACACTAAGACACTAAGACACGAAGGCACGGAGTAGAAAATACCTTCTTTCTAAATTTTTTCTTAGTTTCTTCACCTCCCTAATTGTGCAGCAATCCTCAGCGTTCTCTGCGTGTATTTCCTCTTGTATTTTCTCTGCGGTAATATTTTTTCTTTCATTGCGCAGCAATCCTCTGTGTCCCTCCGTGTGTATTCACTTTTCTTTTTCTCTGTGTTAAAAAAAACTCCCTGCACTTCTCGAACTTTAAATCATTGCGTAGCAATCCTCTGTGTCCCTCCGTGTGTATTCACTTTTCCTTTTCTCTGTGTTAAAAAAAACTCCCTGCACTTCTCGAAATTTAAATCATTTCGTAGCAATACTATGT
>JANMLJ010000100.1:0-12207 GCA_031372465.1 Chitinophagaceae bacterium
TTAATGGGTAACAATATTGCGCAACTTATTAATGAATATGGTAAAAAATTAAACAAACTTAACAATGAATACGCTTTAACCAGGCCCGAGTTTATTAAAATTGAAGAACTTTATTTTAAACTATTTGACGGATACGCTACCGCAACTTTATTATCCTCAAAAAATAGAACGTCTTACAGAGATTCGCTGTTGAATATAACTATCCCGCTGATCAATGATGATCCGCTGCTGATGAAAGAATTTATTGGCTGGCAAAAATTTGAAATAAATATATATCTTACTCATATATCGGATTTTCTGACTCCGCTTAAGCAAACAGCAACCGAATTACTATCGATGCTGAAAGAAGAATATCACCTCGAATGAGAGTCGCGAGTCGGGCTTTATGAGTCACGAGTCGGAACCCGATAGCAATATACGGATGTCTCCTTCGGTGAGCAGTGAATTATTGCCGCCAACCGGCGGACTCCGTTGGAGAGGAAAACAACTATAAACAACCAACAATAATCCCGATAGCTATCGGGAACAAACTACATCATGGAAGTACATGCACACTCACATACTCCGAGAAAAAAATGGACCCATTATATCTGGGAATTTTTAATGTTATTCCTCGCAGTGTTCTGCGGGTTTCTGGCCGAGTATAAGCTGGAACAAACCATCGAACATCATAAGGAATTGGAGTATACTGAAAGTATGATGGAAGATTTGCAAAACGATACTGCCAAACTCTCCAGGCTTGATATAGAATTAGGTAGAATTGCAACATCAATTGATACCATTTTACTTTATTATGATGACATGCCAAAAGGAGCTAACCCCATACTTTTCAGAAATATCAGGGCTATTTATGGTTATCCCATTTTTATTAATTCTGACCGTACCATTCAACAATTAAAAAGTTCCGGGGGAATGCGGTTGATAAAAAATAAAAAGGTGGCGGATGGAATTATAGATTATGATGGTTATGTAAGAAATTATGAGAATAATGGTTTATATGTGCAGCGTTTCTGGGAATACCTGACTTTTCAACGTATAAATATCATTGATCAGCCAATGCTGGACAATGATTTAAAAACAGCTGAAGAAATAAATACTGCAAAGAACTATTTGTTTGACAATGACCCTGTAGTGCTAAGAAAGCTTAAAAGTGCTATTTATGAATTAAGGCTTTATCATACAAATACCATACGAGACAACTTAGCATTAAAAGAAAAAGCTGTAGAGCTCATGCAGGTTTTGAAAAAAGAATACCACCTGGAATGAACGGCAAGCTGTTAGCCTTTAGCTATTAGCTTTGAGCCAAAACAACTATAAACTATTCGCAGAATCCTGCGGACAAACAATAAACTATAAACTAATTCATGGAAGTACATGCACACTCACATACTCCAAGAAAAAAATGGACCCATTATTTCTGGGAGTTCTTTATGCTGTTCCTGGCGGTAACCGCCGGGTTTTTAGTAGAAAACCAACGGGAGCATTATATCGAACACAAGAGGGGAAAGCAATACGTTGAGTCTTTTGTAGAGGATTTGAAAATTGACACGGCAAAATTTTCCGGCACTATAAAATTCTATAAGAAACTGGAGACGATGCTGAATCCGCTGTATCGATGTTATGATTCAATCCTTCATAATCAAAATGCAACGGGTTGTTTAAAAAATATTATTGATGCAACAAACGGCTTCGCTGATTTAATTTATACCGACAGAACATTAGAACAACTGAAAAACGCCGGGGGACTTCGGCTGCTCGAAGAAGAAGATGCGGATAGCATTATTAAGTATGATGCATTTTTACGCTTGGTGTTAAAGACGGAAAGTACCTCTATGCAGGTAAAAGCAACTGAAGTCAGAAACACCCGCAATGCAATTTTTGTCTATTCAGAAATAATGGATACAACTTTTGGAAGAGCAGTGATGCCAGAAAAACTGGAAGTATTTACTAAAGACAAAGAGTTACTAAACAGGTTTTTTAATGAAGTGCTGATGTACCGTGGTGTCTGCGGGTACATGCAACGATTGATAACCCAGCTTCGGGGAAAGGCAAAAAGTTTAATAAATTTTTACACAGAAAAGTACCACTTGAAATAATTTAATTATGGAAGTACATGCCCACTCTCACACCGCCCGCAAAAACTGGACTCATTATTTCTGGGAGTTTTTAATGTTGTTTCTAGCTGTGTTCTGCGGGTTTTTAGCAGAGTATCAACTGGAGCATAAGATAGAAAAAGAAAGAGGTAAGCAATATGTACAATCATTCAGGGATGATCTTTGCACAGACACTGCGATTCTCCATTCAAATATTGAAACCCTTAAAAGATTCAGCGCTGCCGGAGATTCTCTTGTAACAATGTTTCAGGAAGGTAAAATAGAATCGCCGGCAGAAGTAAAAAAATTATACGAATATAATATCACATCACTTTCTGGTTTTAATGTAATGCTGACTGATCGGACTTCAACACAATTAAAAAATTCAGGCGGAATGCGTTTAATTACTAATAAAAAAGTGATTGATGGTATTGTTGATTATTGGGCTGGCGTTGAAGCTATCACAAAAATTGAAAATTTTTTGCAAACCATGCGGATGCAGGCAAGAGAAAAATCCTACCTGATTTTTTACAATAAGTATTATTCTGAAACTTCTACTATTAGCGGAAGATCCATTTTAGATAACCCGCATTTGATGACGAAAGAACTTACTCCACTTACCGAATTCAGTAACCGGTTGGCACATGTAAAAAATCTGATGAAGGGCACTTATACAAGGGTATTAAAAACTCAAATGACAAAAGCTGATTCTCTGATAAAAGTTATTAACAAAGAATATCACCTGAAATAAAATTATTTATGGAAGTACATGCCCACTCTCACACTGCCGCCCCCGATAACCATCGGGGTAAAAAAAAATGGACCCATTATTTCTGGGAGTTTATCATGCTGTTCCTTGCTGTGTTCTGCGGATTTCTGGCGGAAAATAAACGAGAACACATTGTAGAATCTCACCGCGCAAAGGAATATGCAAAAAGCCTTTTGTTTGATATGATAGAAGATACTAAAGAAATAAACGGCGGCATAATTCAGAACACATTTATGATAAGGGCTTTTGATAGCTGTATTTCAATCGGTCTGAAAAATATTGATAAGCAAGCTGTGATGGGAAGGTTTTACTATTTCAGTCGCTTTACCACTAATGCATATTCTATTGATTGGAACAAATCTACTCTTACGCAGCTTATACAATCCGGCAATCTCAGGTATTTTAAAAATAAAGAACTGGTAAATAAAATAAATAAATATAACGCTATACAGAGCCAGATAATCTCCAACAATGACCAGGATTATGTGCACCGGAATGAGATAAGTCTCCTACGCAGCCGATTATTGATTCCGGAATATTATGAGGTTTTTGCGTACATACAAATTTCAGAAGAAATGATAAGACATGTACCCAACGCCATTATGGATAGCCTGATGGCAGCGTGGCTTCCTTTAAAATCCGGGGGCGCCTCCGTGCTGGATGAATACTTAAATAATCTTATGGACCGGAAATGGAGAAATAAAAGATATGTTGAAGAACTATATCCGAAGGCTTTAAAAATTACTATGGAAATAATAGAAATGCTGAAAAAAGAATACGACTTAAAATAAAATATTTATGGAAGTACATGCCCACTCTCACACTGCCCGCAAAAAATGGACCCATTATCTTTGGGAGTTTTTAATGTTATTTCTCGCGGTGTTCTGTGGTTTTTTGGCAGAGAATCAACGAGAACATTTAGTAGAACATAAACGGGAAAAAGTATATATGAAAAGTATGCTGGAGGATATCAGGGCTGATACAGCTACACTAAATCTCATGCTTAGTACTTTTTCAGATATTGCAGCGCATATTGATTCATTGATACCTTTACTACAACAGGAGGGTATTATGGAAAAAAATGCGGTGCAAATATACCGGCACCAGGTATGGTTGACTTTATTTGCGAGATGGCGGTATTCGGACCGGACAATTTCTCAGTTAAAAAATTCCGGTAATTTTCGCCTTATCAGGGATCAATCGGTTTCTGATTTGATCATAGCCTATGATGCATATGTTAAGAGCTATGTGGACAATATGCAGAGCGAATATATTTTGCCATTATGGAGAGCCATGAATGAGGCATCGGTTGAAATTTTTAAATCAAGTGTTGTAAGGGAAAAATTCAATACTTCGTCTTGGTCCAATTCTCCTATTCAGTTACCGGAGGCCCCGTTATTTATTACTAACGAAAAATATATACTTCAAAAATTTGTAAACCGGCTTAATCAATATGCTTTAGCTATTGAATGGGGTAATATTAATATTAAAAATACTATTGAAAGTGCGACTAAACTTGATTCGCTGATAAAAATACGGTATCATCTAAAATAATCCATTAATGGAAGTACATGCACACACACACACATCAAGGAAAAACTGGACTCATTATTTCTGGGAGTTTATTATGTTATTTCTCGCTGTGTTCAGCGGGTTCCTGGCCGAGTATCAATTAGAGCATAAAATTGAAAAGGACCGGGAAAAAGTATACATGAGCAGTATGCTGGAAGATTTAATTTCTGATACCACACAATTATCCGTCAATAGTCACGCAAGGCTCAAACGTGTAGAAATGATCGATTCACTGATCTTTTTATTTTCCACGGAAGATTATTCAGCAAAACTTAACGACATCTATTTCTTTGGACGCAGCCTGTCTATGAATATTGATTTTTTTCCCAATGACCGTACCATTCTGCAATTAAAAAATTCAGGTGCATTACGGCTTGTTCATAAAATTGCTGTCTCCAACAGTATCATGAATTATGATCAGAAAATGAGATCATTGATTTTTTTACTCAACCAGGAACAGCTGATGAGGGTAGAATATAGAAAAATTGCCAGCCAGGTTTTTAATGGCACCGTGTTTAACGCAATGATCGATGATTATGACATAGTTACTAAGCCGGTGAATAATCCTCCATTATTTAATCCTGGCGCCGCAGTTATCAATGAATTAATCAACCAGGCACAGTACCTGAAAAAAGTGGACATGAACCAGATAAAAAAAGCAAGAGAATTAAATAGTCTGGCTACCAAATTGATTTCATTGATCAGGAAAGAATATCATTTAAAATAAGCAGTGAGTTATTAGCTTTGTCCGAAGGACTCCTTTGGAGAGCTGCGAGCTATGTCCGTCAACGGGCGGAGTTTCCGAAGGTACAAAGGACTCCCATGGAGAGTACTTTGTACCTTCGGAGAAGAAAACAACTATAAATTACAATCCCGATAGAATCTATCGGGAATAAACTATAAACTAACTCATGGAAGTACATGCCCACACCCACACCGCCCGCAAAAAATGGACCCATTATTTCTGGGAGTTTCTAATGTTGTTTCTTGCTGTTTCATTAGGGTTTTATGCTGAAAACACCCGGGAAGTCATTCTTCACAAAAAAGAAGTGAAGACACAGTTGAACTCTATGTTATCCGACCTGCAGTCAGACATCACTCTTTTTGATTCCGTAACAACCCGCAATAGCCATGGTGCGCAGATGGCTGATTCGCTGGTGGAGTTGTTACACGATGATATTACAAATACTACGGAAATTTATTTTGCCGCCCGAACTGTTACCGCCAATGTGGGGTATTACTATTCCAACTCAAAGTCTTTTGAACAGCTTAAGACTGCTGGATTGCTCCGGTATATAAAAAACAAGGAATTGCTGGATAGTATCGGTACCTATTATGCATCCTTTCAGTGGCTGATCAATCAGATAGACCTGATTCGCCTTAAGATGGATGAAATTCAAAAAAGAAATGCCTTGTTGTTTGACAGTTATGTTTTTCAGCAAATGATGTTGAATATAAAAATTATCGCTGCAAGTGCAATAGTTGGCCAGCCAACAATAATCAACAAACCCCAGGTAAAACCATCACTGCTTTCTATTGATATAAAGGATGTAAATACCGTATCACTTAACTATCATTATTATTCCAGTGCCCTTAAATTTTATATCCGTAATGCTATTGCCCTTCAAAACCGGGCAAAGGGGCTTATTGAAATGATAAAAAAAGAATACCACTTTGATTAAAATATAATTTTATGGAAGTACATACCCATACCCACACTGCTCTTGGCCCCGATCCTTCGACAAACTCAGGACATCGGGGCAGGAAAAAATACCCGCCAGACCGGACAGGCAAGCCGCTGTCAGCAGAAAGAAGCTCATCATCCCCGGTAAAATGTCATGTATAGGATTTATACATGAAATAGTTTTCATGTATAAATTATCACCCTATATTTACATGACAAACTATTGGTATGGGAAAGAGTAAACCAGTTACTGCCGAATTGCCTTTTAACAACCTGCCATTTCTACCCCCGCAAAAAAAATTGATTGAAACAATGCCTGTACTCCGGCAATTAGTAAAATCGTCTGTAGTATTAGCAGAGTTAAAGGGGCTTGCCAACACTTTGCCCAATCCGCAGATTCTTTTAAACGCTGTAATACTTAAAGAAGCAAGAGCCAGTTCAGCAATAGAAAATGTAATAACCACCCAGGATAAACTGTATGAAGCCTTGTCGGCAAAGGCAGCACAGGCAGATGCCGCCACCAAAGAAGTGCTGCGCTACCGGGAAGCTATGCTTAAAGGTTTTTCCATTTTGCAAAAAAAAGGGTTTATTAATACCAACGCCATCATCGAAATACAAAAAACACTGGAACATAATAATGCAGGCATCCGCAAACTGCCGGGTACAACATTAAAAAACGCTGCTACCGGAAAAGTTATTTACACGCCGCCGGATGACCATTCCATCATCCTTCAATTATTAAAAAACTATGAAGACTATCTGAATGAGGCAGGGGAAATACCACCATTGATAACTTTAGCCGTGCAGCATTACCAGTTTGAAAGTATCCATCCTTTTTATGATGGCAATGGAAGAACCGGCCGGATACTCAACATCCTCCATTTAATGCTGCATGGTTTATTAGAAAGCCCGTTGCTATATCTAAGTGCTTATATTATTGAAAATAAAAAGGATTATTACCGCCTGCTTCTGGAAGTGCGGACAAAAAATAATTGGGAAGATTGGGTATTGTACATGCTTACCGGCATAGAACAAACAGCCACAAAAACTATCGGGCAAATAAAAGACATCAATCAGTTATTTGCAAAAACACAGGAAAAAATTAAAAAAGGATTACAAAAAATGTACAACAAAGAGTTATTAGAGGTATTGTTTGAGCACCCATATTGTAAAACAGAGTACATTACCAACCGGCTGGGCATTTCCCGCATTACTGCAACAAAGTATTTAAAGGAACTGGAATCACTCGGCGTTTTACAATCAAAAAAAATATGGAAAGAAACCCTTTACATAAATACCGGCTTATATAATCTTTTACAGAAATAATCATTAAAACCAAACAATGGAAGTACATGCTCACTCCCACACTGCCCGCAAAAAATGGACGCACTATTTCTGGGAATTTTTAATGTTATTTCTCGCTGTGTTCTGCGGATTTTTAGCAGAGTATCAATTGGAGCATAAAATAGAAAGAGACAGGGAGAAAATATATATGCAAAACATGCTGGACGATCTGAAAAAAGACACTGCTATTTATGCTGATTATCGAAACAGGCACGACATCATTAAAAACCTCGTCGATACATTAGTAGTATTAATAAAAAGCCCTGACAAAAGAAATCATACCAGTAAGCTGGTCTATACTGCAAGGATACTTACAGCTAAATGGAAACAGATAGCATTGGTAAAACGTACCTATGAGGAAATGAAAAGTTCGGGTCATTTGAGATTAATCAGGAAAAAAGATGTTGCTGGTAGTGTTTCAGCATATTATAGCAGTTTGTCGGAACTCGACACCTACAATACGGTAGGTTTGATGTGGTCAAACAATTATGCGCTGGCGATGGCAAAAATTTTTGATGCAGAAGCCATGTTGAAAATCATTAAAGAAAAGAAAGAAATACCGTTAACTGGTGATGCCCTGCTTAGCGATGACAAAATAGCAATCAATGAACTGCTTACCAGTGCTGGTTATTTTTTTGGGGCCCTCTCACTTAATAATAACGTTGCCACTAACCGGAAAGATGCAGCGATACAGCTAATAGAGTTAATTAAAGCAAAATATTACCTGGAATGAGAGTCGGGAGTTATGAGTCGCGAGTCGGAAGCCAATAACAATTTCCTGATGAGTTTTTTTGGAATGCTTCCAACAACTATAAATTACAATCCCGATAGCTATCGGGAATAAACTATAAACTAAATCATGGAAGTACATGCACACTCCCACACTGCCCGCAAGAATTGGACTCATTATTTCTGGGAATTTTTAATGTTGTTTCTCGCTGTGTTCTGCGGATTTTTAGCAGAGTACCAGCTGGAGCATAAGATCGAAAAGGAAAGAGAGAAACAATTTATCATGTCCATGGTCGAAGACATCGAAAAGGACACGTCTAACCTCCGTATTTCTATCGAATCATTTAACCGTCAGGATAAATATTTCGATACTGTTTTTAGTTTATTTTCCCAAATAAACAAGGAGTATAACCACTCGCTGCACACGGGCATAATGAGCCTGATGGGCTGGAAGTCTTTTGTTGCAACCGATAAAACCTTACAACAATTAAAATATGCCGGCGGGATGCGCATGATAAGAAAAAGGAAAGCAGCCGACGCTATTGCAGGATATGACGCCCTGCTGCGGGTGCATGAAGGCGATAATCAGGAACTTCAGCAGGCACACTCGGGAGTGAGTAATAAACTAACAGAGTTTTATAACCTCCAGGCACTGGCAATTTCCCAGAGTGGTGACTCCTATAATACGATTGAAAAAGGTAAAAACAATTACCTGCTGAAAAACGATGCGGTTAGCCTGGGTCAATATTATAACGTGTTGGCTATATACAGGATCTTGCGTGGGGTTGTAGTCAACAGTATGGATAAATTGCAGATCGCCGCAATTGAGTTGATCAGGACGTTGAAAGATGAGTATAATATGAAATAAGGAGCGGGGGAGAGACGCAATACTATCATAATACTATCACCTTGAATAATTATATGAAAAAATGATTTAGTTCTACTGATTTAAAATCTAACATCTAAAATTTATGGAAGTACATGCCCACACACACACCGCACGCAAAAAATGGACCCATTATTTCTGGGAGTTTATAATGTTGTTCCTTGCTGTATTCTGCGGCTTTCTGGCAGAGTACCAGTTGGAGCATTTAATAGAAAATCAGCGGGAAAAAAAATATGCAACTTCACTGCTCGAAGACCTCATAAATGATACTCTTGATTTAAACAATAGCATTCCATATTGGCAGACATATAATAGCCGTATTGACACGATAAGAAATGAAATTGAAGAGGACCCTTTATCAAGAGATCCTTTTCTTCTATATCGGTGTGTGTCAACATTACAACAAAATAATATCTTTCTATACCACGACCGTACAATCGGGCAATTGAAATATTCAGGTAATTTCAGAATCATCCGCCGAAAAGTTGTTGCAGATTCATTGATAGAATATGACGCCCATATCATGATTATAATTAAAGACATCCAGGATAATTTCAATATTCTTTCCCACGAACGAAGAGAATCAGAGAATCAACTCTTCAACTCTAAATTTTTTAATTTAAAATACAATAAGAAAAAATTCGACTCTGCAGCAAAAAAAGAACCGCAAATCTTTGCCATCCGTACAGGCAAAGAAGATATATTAATTCAATATTATAACAGCCTGTATGCTCTAAGGCTGTTAACCGTTGTGCGAATCAGTTTTCAGAAGGTCTTGCTGAAAAAAGCTATTACCCTGATAGGGATACTTAAAAAAGAATATCACCTTAAATAATTATTATGGAAGTACATGCACACTCACATACTCCACGAAAGAAATGGACCCATTATTTCTGGGAGTTTTTAATGTTGTTCCTCGCTGTATTCTGCGGCTTCCTGGCAGAGTACCAGTTGGAGCATAAGATTGAAAAGGAAAGAGGTAAACAATATATCCGTTCTTTTTATGCAGATCTGATTGAAGATACAACTACGATCACAACATCTATAAATGACTACGAGACAAAATTGATTGTTTTTGATAAAGGCAGAATATGTTATGATTCATTAAACAATCAAAATTATACTGGTGCCTGTATGGTGGAATTATTTAGTGCCTCCAGAGGATATATTGACTTAGTTAGTTCAGATCAAACCTTACAACAACTTAAGAATGCCGGAGGATTCCGGTTATTGAGTAAGGCAGATGCGGATAGTATTCTGCATTATGATAAACAGATTCGAGCCTATCTGATGGTTGAGACAACCGGTTTTCAGCAAAAACAAATAGAAATCAGAGTGCTTATAGAAGAACTTCTTAATTATGGAAATACAGAACAAAAAGTTTTTACTGACGATAAGAAATTATTGAACAGGTTTTTCAATTGTTTAAGAACCTATGAATTTTATTGCTTTTCACTGCATAGGCGCCTAAAAGATATTAAGCAAAAAGCCATCGGTTTAATAGCATATTTTAAAACCAAATATAATTTTAAGTAAATTTTATGGAAGTACATGCCCACTCCCACACCTCACGTAAAAACTGGACCCATTATTTCTGGGAATTTTTAATGTTGTTTCTTGCTGTGTTCTGCGGTTTTTTGGCAGAGTATCAGTTGGAGCATAAGATAGAAAAAGACCGGGAGAAGGTCTATATTAAAAACCTATATGAGGATTTAAAATCAGACACAATTATTTATGAAGCCTATTCCAAGAAAACGGATGAGTTCGCAAGTAAAATTGACAGCCTGTTCCTTTTACTAAAAGCGGGGGACAGAAACACACAACTTGATAAAATATATTTTCTTGCAAGAACAGCCACCATGGGGAAAGCCCCACAATTATACCCGAATAAACGTACTTTTTCTCAACTGAAAAGTTCAGGACTTTTGCGGTTAATTCATAGTCAAGTGGTGGCCGATGCTGTTTCTGACTATTATCTCTTTCTTGAGTCTATTGAAACGCAAAACGAAACGATTAGGGACAGGATAAGTGAATATATGAATGAGATAGGCGGGGTATTAGATGCTGAAGTACTTCTTAAAATTTTAATGGAAGAAAAACCGCCAATATCCGGCAACCTTAAACTGCTAACTGAAGACCCGGTTACAATCAATCAGTTTTTAACAAGTGCCCAGTACTATTATGGTAGCCGCAGAAACCAAAATTTTCGGGGTATGGAAGCATTGCAAAAAGCCAACATGTTAATTGAGTTATTAAAAAAACAATACCATCTGTCCGAAAGGACTCCTTTGGAGAAATAAAGAAGGCTGCGAGCCATGAGCAACGAGCTATGAGCAAAACAACTATAAACTATAAACTATTCGCAGAATCCTGCGGACAAACAATAAACTAACTCATGGAAGTACATGCACACACCCACACCCCACGTAAAAACTGGACCCATTATTTCTGGGAGTTTTTAATGTTGTTCCTCGCTGTGTTCTGCGGATTTTTGGCAGAGTATCAACTGGAGCATAAGATTGAAAGAGACCGGGAAAAACAATATATGAAATCCCTTATCTATGATTTGGAAAATGACACCGTCAACCTCAATTATGGCTTTCCGCTGAAAGACCAAAGGCTGAGTGCCATAGATTCAGTATTTTTTTATTTTGAAACAAATCCCAACACAAAAAAAGTTCCCGGTTCCTTATTGCGGAATATGAGAAGAACACTCTGGGACAGGTATTACACAAGAAACATTACAACTATTGACCAGCTTAAAAACGCAGGTGGTTTACGTTTGATACGCAAAAAAAATGTGAGAGATTCCATTGCTGCATATGATTTGATGTGGCAAAGAGCCGGGTTTTGGCAGGAAGGATATATTACCCTGCAGGAAAAAGGGAAAGATTTTCTCCAAAATATATTTACCGCACAGGAACTTTTAATAAGGTACAGAACAGCCACAGTTATACTTGATGGAAATGAAACAGATAATTTGAGCTATACAATTAATACGGAATACCTGAATGAATATCTCAATTTTATTAGCAACCAGAAAAGTACTACCATCCAGAATAAGAGAGGTTATCAATCTATAGCACAAAGTGCAGAGCGATTGATTGGTTTAATTAAAAAAGAATATCAC
>JANMLJ010000141.1:0-11637 GCA_031372465.1 Chitinophagaceae bacterium
ATACCGTAATTAAATAGATTACTCATGAGCTGCAATTATTGCTCAAAGTAAACGAATAAGTTAAACACTACCCAATGGGAGAAAACAGTATGAATACGGTTGATCATAAAACCACAGAATACACAGATTACCGCACAGATAACACAGTTTTACGGGCCTGACGGCAGGCAAGTCTGTGGAAATTAATTCAGTGGAATTGGTGGAAAAGTTTAATAATTCCTCCTTATGGTATATAATCCTAAACGGCAAATACGTTACTTTTACTTAATTAAACCTGGAGAATGAAAGCCACCCTGCTGCTTACCGCTTTTCTTTTTTTCACAGCTGTCAATTCTCAAAATCTGAAAAAATATCCTGTCAGTAATTCTGGCTGCTTCCTGTACAGTTATTGTGAATCAACGTATGATGTTGACTTCAGTGATGACTCTTCTAAAGTTTATACCGGCGAATGTAAATTTGGTGATGTGACCTACGGCATTATTTGTGTAAAACTACTGAAGACCGTCGCTGACGAAGATGCTGCTGAAGAACTGATGATTTCTTATGTCGAATTTCTCAAAACAAGTTTTAATATAAAAAAGGCTACTGGTTATGCCAAAGGGCACCGTTTGAACAATAATGAAAATACCCGCGGTATTCTTGACTATTGGGAAGATAATGAACAGGACAAATGGAAAATAAAAGCCTGGACGGATGGCAGCTTTATCGGTTTCCTATATGCTTATAGTAAGAAAGAATTACCCGAAACTAAAGTAAATCCGTTTTTGGAGAGTTTCAGATTGCCAGATATGAAATAATAAGAACCCATAGTTAATTGAGTACCCTTTCAATTAAAACAATAAAAAAGCACCCGGCTTTAGACCAGATGCTTTTTGTGACCCGGATTGGATTCAAACCAATGACCCCAAACTTAGAAGGTTTGTGCTCTATTCAGCTGAGCTACCGGGCCCTTTTTTTAAGGAATGGCGGCAAAGATAAGTTTTTTTGCTTTTGTGTACAAAGCAAATAATAGGTTATAAATTTTACCAATTAAAATCCCCGTTTCATTTGGTTTTTATTTTACAACAAAATGATATTTTCCTGACCCGATTTTCGCAATTATATACCCATCTTTTGCTACTGCTCTCTGAATTTCCTTTGCATCCCCCAGCATTTTGCCGCTTTCATAAAAAGAAGCATTGTTTGTCAGCGGAATATAAACAGTGGCAGTTGTATTTGCCGGTATTTCAACATCCAGCGTAATATTTCCATTCTCCGTTGTCCAGGAAGAACTAAGCACACCATAATAAGTTTGCAATATTGCTGAGGCTTTGGTAAGCCCCTTTCCAATATGCGGCTTTATGATGATTTTTTTATAGCCCGGTCCGTCTTCATCAGTATCCAGACCAGCAACCACCCGGTACATCCAGTCGCCGATTGCTCCATAAGCATAATGATTAAAAGAATTCATCGAGGCCGGTTCAAATGTACTGTCAGGTCTTATGCCATTCCATCTTTCCCAAATAGTAGTGGCGCCCATTTTTACAGGATACAGCCAGGAAGGATACGTTTCCTGCAACAATAATTCATAGGCAAGGTCTGTATATCCAAACCGTGTAAGTACATGGCATAAATAAGGAGTGCCTAAAAATCCGGTAGTGAGATGTGTCCGGTAGTTTTTAATATTGTTTACCAGGTTTTCAGCTGCCTGTTTACGAAGCGCTTCAGGAAGCATATCAAAATTCAATGCAAGTACATAAGCCGTTTGTGTACCGGATACTAATCTTCCATTGGCTGTCACATATTCTTTGATAAATGCTTCCTTTACTTTTTTCAACAACAAGCTGTATTTTTCTTCCTCCTCTTTCTTATTCAGCACATGAGCTGCATTTATTACTAATTGTGTTGAATGTGCAAAGAAACACTGTGCAATCATGTATTTGTCTGTAACAGCTGAGCGGCCATCGTTATCATCAAAGGGCCGGAAAAAAAGCCAATCACCGAAATGGGAACCGGTATTCCATAAATAATCTTTACTGCTTTTTTCCATATAGCCCAACCATGCTTTCATACTGCTGAACTGATCTTCCAGTATTTTTTTATCCCCGTATGCCAACCACATATTCCAGGGGATAATTGTAGCCGCATCAGCCCAGCCGGCAGAGCCACCAGCATTAGTGCCAAGTACATTTGGAATAACATGCGGTATACTTCCGGTGGCAAACTGATCAGCTTCCACATCCCTCAACCATTTTGCAAAAAAATTATTGACCCCAAAATTAAATGCTGCAGTTCTGGAGAATGCCTGTGCATCTCCTGTCCATCCCAAACGTTCATCCCGTTGCGGACAATCGGTTGGCACATCCAGAAAATTTCCTTTTTGTCCCCATTGAATATTATGCTGCAATTGATTAATGAGAGCGCTGGATGAAGTAAATGTTCCCGTTGGTTTCATATTACTGTACAAGGCAACTGCTGTGAAGTTTTCAGGCTTTAGATCACCTGGATAACCTTCCACTTTTATATACCTGAATCCAAAAAAAGTAAAATGTGGTTCAAAGTTTTCTTCCTCATTTCCTTTTAAAATATAGGTGGCCGTTGCTTTGGCAGCCCGAAGGTTTTCAATATAAAAATTTCCTTTTTTGTCGAGCACTTCCGCATGACGAATAATAACCTTATCACCAGCATTTCCTTTCGCTGTCATCATAACCCAGCCAACCAGGTTTTGTCCAAAATCAATTACCTGTTCACCTGCCGGGGTTTTAAAAATTTTTACTGGTTTAAATGTTTCCTGCTTTTTTACCGGCTCATTATAAGTAGCCAGTAAATTTTCATTTGAATAGCTGGCGATTTTTACAGTATTCCATCCAGCATCATTATAATCCGGCATTGACCAACCGGATTTTTCTTCTCTTGCATCAATTGTTTCTCCATGATAAATTTCTGAAAAGCGGATGGCACCGGTTGAAGATTTCCAGCTTTCATCAGAAATAAAAGTTGCTATACTGCCATCACTGTAGCTGATGTTCAACTGAAATAAAAAGCCTAATTTTTTTCCATAGATATTTTTATTATCCCCCCAGGCCAGAAAACCGCGGTACCAACCATTGCCAAGAGTAACACCTACAGCATTATTACCATTGTTGAGTAAAGCTGTTACATCATAAACCTGGTACTGCAGCCGTTTGTTATAACTCGTCCAGCCGGGAGAAAGATATGCATCGCCAACCCGTTTACCATTTATCAGCGCTTCATACATGCCATGTGCAGTTATATAGGCAGTTGCAGATGCAATTTTTTTAGGGAGAGAAAATTGTTTGCGAAAATACTGTGCTGGTCGGTTAACAGAATCTTCTGTAAACCCCGCCTCGATCCACTTAGCCATCCAGGAAGAACTATTCAGCAAGCCCATTTGAAATGTTGCCACATCACTCCATAATGAAACTTTTCCTTCATTATCCCATACCCTAACCTGCCAGTTATATTTTTTGCCGGTCTCCAATGGCGAACCTGTATATAAAATATGCACTGACTGATCCGATAACTGCTTGTTGCTATTCCATACTGTCGTTTTTCCCGAAATCACTTTTATTTCAAAGGCATTTTGAATCACATTTCTTTTATCTGAAATAAGTTGCCAGCTAAACCGGGGTGATTTTGAATCCAGCCCGATTGGATTAGTAAGATTTTCACAAAGGAGGTTCTTTACAGACACCTGTGCAAAAGCAGTGGAGATTGCTATGTTAAGAAAAAAAAGGATTACCGCTTTTTTCATGTGTATTGTGTATTAAAACTTTTAATGAGATGAAAATACTAAATCTTAGAAAAGGTAAATTATTTTTGCTTGTCAGCAATTATTCACTTGCTCCTTCTTATGTATTTTTTATAGCTTGCAGGCAAAGACCAAGAACTAATGGATGTAAAAATTGAAGTCTCCTGGAAAGCCGTACTGAAAAATGAATTTGTAAAGCCTTATTTTCAGCAAATCCCCCTACACATAAAAACAGAGAAATCACAAGGTAAAATCATCTACCCTCCCGGCAGTGTTATTTTCAATGCGTTTAATTTGACACCTTTTGACAAAGTAAAAGTGGTGATATTGGGTCAGGATCCCTATCATGGTAAAGGCCAGGCGCATGGACTTTGTTTTTCAGTACAAAACGGAGTATCTCCGCCACCATCACTGATGAATATTTTTAAAGAATTACAAGATGATATTGGAATTGATATTCCTACCCATGGTAATCTTACCCACTGGGCCGAACAGGGAGTTTTCTTATTAAATGCATCGTTAACTGTACGAACCGGTGAACCGATGAGTCATTCAAAAATTGGTTGGGCAGCGTTTACCGACACGGTCATTAAAAAAATTTCGGAGTTAAAAAAGAATGTAGTGTTTATCCTATGGGGCAAATTTGCACAGGAGAAAAGAGTGTTGATAGATGAATCAAAACACCTGATACTGCGGTCTGTTCACCCTTCACCCCTTTCGGCGTATGGAGGATTTTTTGGTTGCAAACATTTTTCAAAAACAAATGAATATTTAGTGAGTAAAGGAATCGACCCCGTTGATTGGAGCCTGTAATTAAAAAAACTATTTTTGGTAATATTGTTGCAGTATGAAGATTTTAAAAGAAATAGCGGGACGTATCTGGGCTGTCTGGGGAATTGTAAGTTTTGTAACAACTTTTCTTATCATTTTTCTTCCCTCGATGGTTCCTTACCTGATTCCTGATCCCAGGGGTCAGCAACTTTTTATCAGAATTTCAAAAATATGGATGACGATATGGCTTTATATGGCAGGTTGTCCGTTAAAAGTAAAGGGAAGAGAAAACTTTCAACGGAATACTGCTTACATTGTAGTATGCAATCATAATTCAATGCTCGACATTCCTGTATCCTGTCCTTTTATTCCGGGTGCCAATAAAACAATTGCCAAATCATCTTTTATGAAAATTCCTTTGTTTGGCTGGTTTTATAATAAAGGTGCCGTTTTAGTTGACCGAAAAAATGAAATAAGCCGGCGGAAAAGTTTTGATGCCATGAGAAAAGTTCTTGCTATCGGTATGCACATGTCCATTTATCCGGAAGGCACCCGTAACCGCACCAATGAACCGTTGAAAAAATTTCATGATGGTGCTTTTAAATTAGCAGAGAGTACCGGGAAAGAAATAATACCTGCCATAATTTTTAATACGCGGAAAGCCATGCCTATCACTAAAAAATTCTTCTTCCTGCCGTATCGTTTGCAGATGCATTTCCTTCCACCCGTTACGGCAAACGGGAAAACAGCAGAACAGTTACGGGAAGAGGTATTTGGTATAATGAAAAACTATTACCTGCAACATCAGCACTAAAAATTTGTGAACGACCGGGTACGGTTGATTTTAAGATCCTGCAACACGGATGCTTTGGGGCTTATAGAAAAATTAAAAGACCGGTATAATCCAACCGGTGTTACATTTATTGATAGCTGCCAGCAGTGCATTTCGCGGTTAATAGACATTTGAAATGTTTGTAATTTTTTGGTGTCAAAATCATAATAACCGTTTACACTAAAATTCCATTTGGGTGTAAGATTAAAACTACCACTGAAGTTCATATTGGAGCTGAATTTTTTTTCAAACCCGCTCAAATCATCTTTCAGCCGCGTTGAAAAGAATAAGGAATAACCCAATGACACCTGCCAGGGAATATTAAAATCAACAAACTCAGCGGGGTTTTGCTGCATATAATCCAATAAGCTCTGTTGGTCAGCTATCAGTGATGGGTCATTCAACCTTTGTTCTGATTGCTTTTTTCTTTCGGCTTCTTTTTTGGGATCTTTTGGTTTGCTGGTAAAACTTGTACTCATTGAAACGCTGCCATACGTAAGCCGGCCTAATTTAAATTTGCCCTCCTGCCAGGCATATTTGTTAATATCAACTCCCCTTTTATCTGTTTGATAAGGGTCTAAAACAGTATTGGCATTTATACTTATTTTATCAAAAAGCGTAGTCCGGAAATAAATAGAAAATAAATCCAGCTTCATCGAATCACGCAGAAAATTATAACCGGTAGAAAGTCCATAACCATCAATCAGTTTAATTTTTTTAATAGCATTCTCCCCGGTATCTTTTTTGGATCGCCATTTCATTTCCAGGTTATTATCTAATTGAAAACTCATACCACCTGTTCTTCCTTCCCCAAACCCGGAATATAATGCTCCTTCATATTCCGACATGCGGTACGCAAACCCAGGTGCGATGGTATCTGTATAAAAATGTTTTTTTGAAAGATCCGGCTTGTAATTCAAACTCAAGGATGGCCGGACTACATGACGGATAGCTATTATCCGTGATTTATTAAATTGATAGGTTCCAAATACAGCGGTATTAAAAGATAAGGAGAAACCCGCCTGGTGATCAGTAAAGAAACCTTTGGTAACAATGGTATCTGATTTTTGCTTAGCCGTATTCCATTTGCGAACAAATTTTTGGGCTATCCATACCTGTGAGTAAGATACTGAAGGAGCAACAATAACTGCCCCTCCCAGGATAGGTGGTAATGAAATATTGATAGGGAAATTATGCTGTGCTCCCCATTGCAATGTGTCGATCAGGTTTTTTAATTTAAAAGCGGTGTCATAAAAAGAAACCTGGTTCCGGAAAGTGCCGTTATACCCAACCCCTAATTTTTCGTACCATTTAATAGTGCCAGCCTGGTTCTTACCCTGAAAAGGATACAATGTATTGACAGTAAAACCTGCATCAGGAAGACTTAAATTAATTAACCGGGTAGCATTGTTCTGATTATGATTGGCACTTAAAGAAAGGTTGTAGGGTTTATTTGCCCATGATTTTGAATAAGTGATAGAAGAGCCTAGCTGGTTTTGAAAGTTGAGCCGGTTGTTGTTTGTAACCAGTTGGTTGAATTTGGTAGAGCCAGCATTTACATTGGCAGAAAAATTGGTTCCAGGTCTTGCTTTACCATCTACAGAATGACTCCAGGTCACAAAAAAGCTTTTGTTATTCAGGTAATCGGGATCACCTTTAAAATTAATCTTGGTGTTTTGCATACTTACATTAAACACTCCACTATAACGGTAACGTTTACGGTAAGTAGGATTCACATTTACCGACCAACCCCCATAAGAATAAACGTTACCATATACTTTAGCATCCCAGTAAGGGCTTAAAACCTTGTAATACCCTAATCCTTCCAGACCCAATCCATATTGTTCATTGGTGGCAAACTGTGGCGGTAGTAACCCTGAATGACGGCCCTGGCTTAGCGGATAAAAACCAAAAGGCAAATAAATAGGAATAGGCACCCCCTCAAATTCCAGGTGAGCCGGCCCCGAAACAGCCAGTTTCTGGCTGATCACTTTCATCATATTCGTTCGTATGCCAAAATGAGGATCATCCAGTAAACAAGTGGTAAATACCGCCCTTTTAGCAAAAGTGGTATTCGCATTTACTTTTTTTGCCTGTTCTGCAATAACAAGAAATTCACCCTGCATAGTAAACGTATTTTTGGTAAGCCCAACCTGTGTTCGGAAATTATACCGGATAGTATCACTGGTAAAATCCGTTTCTCCGCTTTTAAAACGAGCGGTTTCGGTTACTACATCATTGCTATCCTTTTTGTTGACAGCTGTTACAATTTCTGTCTGTTGATTAATTTCAACTTTTGGTGCAGTTAATACGATGTCTTTATATTCTGTTTTTGTTTTTCCATACAATAATATTTTTTTATCCGTTATCAACACCACGGCTGAATCTTCCGCAGTATATTTTAATGGTGCCTCCAAAGAATCTTTAGAATATTTTAACGAAAAAGTATCCACTTTTTCCTGAAGAGAAGAATCTTTAACAGGCACTTTAGTTGTATCGATCCGGTTATTGATGAGTTTATTTGCAATACCACTTTTAATCACAGGTTTGGTCGTATCAGCAATGATTAATTCCGGGAATGTTAAAGGACTGCGAAAATCCGATGCCGAAGCACCATTAGCTGTAGTTTTCCACGTTAATGTGCATAACATAGCAGCAGTCAGTATTCCGTAAAAAAAATAAAATGGCCTAAATTTGTAGCGTTGATTCATCCGGTAGGAAACAAAAGTAAACTTTTATCAATAGGCATCCTAAACGAGACCCTAAACAATTTGTGAAGATTCTCACAACCCGTAAAATGAAAATGAATGATTAAAAGTATCCTGCTCTTTTTTCTGGCTACCAGTCTTGCTGTTATTACACTGTCTTTTGTGGAAGCATCAAAAGAAGCCCGTAAAAAACAAAGAATATTAAAGACCATTGTTGTAGATGCGGGTCATGGAATTATGGCAAATGGCGGACATAATGGAGCTAAAGGTGTTTATTCCTATGAAGATGAAATTTGTCTGGCAATTTCAAAAGAATTAGTTAAAAAATTTCATACTGAATTACCGGAAATTAAAATTATAGAGACGAGGCCAACAGAAAAAATCACCGCCATTCACCGCCGCGCAGAAATTGCCAATGAAAATAAGGCGGATCTTTTTATCTGTATACATGTAAATGCCGCATTACCAAAAAAATATACGGAGCTTATTGGTCATAAAAAAGTAACCTACTATACCGGATCGGGAAAGAACAGAAAAAAGAAAACCAAAGATGTGCCCCAGTACAGAACATATACAGTGCCTAGTTCTGCAAAGGGAACGGAGACCTATATCTGGGGGTCACATAAAAATGAAGATAAAGAAGTGGCCATGCGGGAAAATGCACCGATGCTGGAAGAAGAAAATTTTAAAACAAATTATGGGGATATAGATCCCAATTCGCCGGAGTTTATCGCTTTGTCTTTATTAAAAACTAAACAATATTTTAAACGGAGTGCTACATTAGCAGGTTATGTGCAGGATGAATTTGGAAAAGTTGGGCGTGTTGACAGGGATGTAAGGCAACGTGGTGTTGGTATTTGGGTTTTACAGGCAACCGCTATGCCAAGCTTATTGGTAGAAACCGGTTATATTACGAATCGCAGTGAGGAAGATTATTTAAACAGTAAAACAGGACAGCAGGAAATTGCAGGTTGCATTTTAAAAGCGGTCAATACATATATCGCCTGGCTGGAAAAACTGCAGCAGGATATGGAAACCGGCGATGGCCCTCCGCGTAACAAAACAAAGGTAAAGGATGTAACTTCGTTGCTGAATAGTATAGAAGAAAAAGAAAACCGTGTCGGGAAATAAAATATTCCCTTTCCGGTATTTTAGTTATTATTAATTCATTCCTGTTAACTACTTGCTGAATGAGAAAAATTTTTTTTGTTCCAATAATTATCCTGGCATCTGCTTATTTTTTTTCCGCTATAAGCCAGGAAAAAGTAAGGAAGCCCATCCAAACATTAATTATCGACCCCGGGCATGGTGGAATAGACCCAGGTGCTACCGGTACATTTGCAAAAGAATCAAATGTATCGCTACAGGTCTCCTTAAAATTAGGTGAGATGATAGCAACAGCTTTCCCTGATATTAAAGTCATTTATACCCGTACCACTGATATATTACCCGGTAATAAAACAACCATTGATGGTGGTTTAAAGTACAGGGCCAACCTGGCCAATGAATCGGGTGGTGATTTATTTATAGCCGTTCATTGTAATTCTGCCGGAAGGCGACCCGGCGGATGGTATGATAGAAGGGTTGTTGGGAAAACGCCGATTACAAAAACGTATAAAAAAGGAAAGAAGACCTATAAAAAAACAACTTATCAATATCAGTATGAAAATGTTTGGGTTGAAAATAAACCAACCGGCACAGAAACGTATTTATGGGCAGTTGGCAAAAATGATTCCAAAATAAATTCCGTAACCAAGAACAATGATTACACCGGTGAAATAGACTCTACTTCTACCCTTACTTTACCCGACCCTTCAGATCCTAATGAAAAAGTAAGGATGCTCATCTATGCACAAAACTATTTCAGAAAAAGCCTGACATTGGCAGATTATATACAGGAGGAATTTAAAGATGCTGGCCGGGTAGACCGTGGTGTTAAACAAAGAAATGATAAAGGCATCTGGGTACTGCAGGCCACTGGCATGCCAAGTATCCTTATCGAAATAGGCTTTATTTCAAACAAAGAAGAAGAAATTTATATCAGCAGCGAAGACGGCCAGAAAGAAATAGTGGCAAATATTTTTACCGCTTTTAAAAAATATAAAGAGAAGCTGGAATCAAAGCTAAAAGACAATCAGTCCGACGCAGAAAAGAAGGGTTTCTGAACCTGTTAAGCCATTTCAATAATAATTTAGTAATTTGCCCCTTAGTTCAGGGCTTTTGCCCAACAAAAGCAAACGAATGAAGATCAGCAACGAAACAAAAGTCGGCGTACTTACTATTTCATCACTTACTATTCTTATTCTCGGCTTCAATTTTTTGAAGGGGAAGAGTTTATTTACCAAGACCAAAAAAATATATGCCGTTTTCAGCGATCTGGGAACATTGGAGAAATCGAATGAAGTTAAGATCAATGGTCTTCCGATTGGTGCCGTGTATGAAAAAAAAGAACTGGATAAAGATGTATCCGCCATCGTTGTTACGATCAATCTTTCCAGGGATGTTAATATTCCTGATAATTCAATTGCTTATATCGGATCCAGTTTAGTAGGTGCTTCCTATATCGTTATTGAAAAAGGAAATTCTACCAAATACCTGAAGTTAGGAGATACCCTGAAAACAAGAATGGAAAACGGGATATTGGGTGATGTAAAAGCACAATTAAATCCTACCCTTTCTAAAGTAAGAGATGTACTGGATTCATTAAAAGGAACACTAAGCGGGGTAAACAAAATATTCAATGCAGAAAATAAGGGAAACATCATGCAAACAATGGCCAACCTGAACAAGGCCAGCAGTGCATTAAATGGTTTACTGGATAACCAGACCGGCCCATTAGCCAAAACACTAAATAATGCCAGCGAATTAACAGCTGATCTGAAAAAAAATACAGAAAACATCAATAGCACTATCAGCAATGCAAAACTGGCCTCGGAAAAATTAGCGGCACTTGATTTAAAACCAACCATTGATTCGCTCAATACGATGATCAGCCAGTTAAAAGCCACCGCTGCCAGAATTTCAACCATGATGTCGAGCAAAGAGGGTACGTTAGGTGCATTGATTAACGATAAAACACTTTATGATCAATTGAAAAATACGATCCTTAGTGCAGAAATATTATTGGATGACCTGCGTACCAATCCCAAACGCTACGTTAATATATCTGTCTTTGGCAGAAAAGATAAGGACGGGCCGTTAACTTCGCCAGCGAAAAAAGATACTATTCCCGGTGGGAATAAATAATGCGAAACTTTAAAAAAATTTATTGCCTGTTACTCTCCGGGATTCTGATTAGTCCGGTCATTTCGTATGCACAACTTGTTCCTCCGGTAAAAGAAATAAATACTCCGCCAGCAATTGTACCTGCTCCACCCGTTGATAGTCTCCGGCTAATTGAAATTTTACCCGGTGTACGCAAATTAGAATTCAGAAAATTAAATGATTCCACACAATTGCAGATTCTGGCCGGTAATGTAAAGTTGAAACAAAATACATCTTATTTCTATTGCGATAGTTGTGTGATCAACAACAATACCAACACTTTTGAAGCCTGGGGCAATGTACATATCAAT
>JANMLJ010000154.1:0-3911 GCA_031372465.1 Chitinophagaceae bacterium
ACAGCCAGTACGAGGGCGCCAACGCGAAGAGGACCAGAATGAGCCCGAACAGCACCGCCGCCGAGGCCTGCGATCCGAGCGTCGGTTTACGCAACCACCCGATCAGCACGCCGGCGAACAGACTTCCGACAGCACTGACGGATATCTCCGATAGTACCGTCCAGTTTAATAATTCCTTTTTGTCGTGCCATAGGATGTAGATTAGTTTATTTTGATACAATTTGCGAAGCACAATCCAGGTACCTGGTTAGTAACTTTGCATTGTTAACACCACAAGTTTAAAATGCTATTATTCAATTTCAAAGCATCAGTTCCTTATATGCAGGGTTATGCAGCAAACAATCCCAAATCGCATAGTGATTTATGCAAAGGACATTATGAATATCACCGGTCGTAAGGAACGAGCCGCAAGAAAGTTGCTTGCGCAAATCAGAAAAAAGTACAAGAAGAAGAAAGGGAGTTTTATATCAGTAGATGAATTCTGCGAATTTACTTCACTGAAAAAGGAAAGTGTTACGCAGTTCCTCTACACGTGAAGCTATTCCAGAACTATACAAAAGCCTGGTAAAGCTCAACCAAAGGAAGGGATAGAGCATGAAAGCTGTCCCTAAAATCCCGGATTGATTTATCCTGGAAATGGTCCATTTTGTCTTTAAATCTTTTGGCTTGACAAATCCGGAAAAAGCAGTATATTTGTTCACATAATTGTAATGTTCACGTTTCGCGAACATTGTTAAAACATGAACAAATGGAGGAGAAAATAATAGACATGGCGTTACAAAACATTGAAAATCAATGTGAAATAAAAGTAAAATGGAAACCTACAGGCCTTCCTGATCTGGATGGAAAACTTATCCTTACTTTTCAGGGTCATAAACTGACCTTTAACATTGAAGTAAAAACCGAGCTCCGCCACCACCAGCTACCTGGCCTGCAAAACCTGGCCAAAAAACATGCCCCCTTGATGATCGTAGCACACAGGATTTTTCCGAAAATAAAGGAGGAATTGCGGCACCTGAACATTGCATACCTAGAAGCTAACGGTAATATTTTCTTTCAGGAAAAAGGAACATATATCTGCATCGATACCCAGCAACCACTTCCCACGATCAACACCGATCGTAACCGTGCCTTTACAAAAACAGGCTTGCGGGTAGTATTTCAGTTTTTGCTGGCCGAAGAATTCATCAACCTGCCCTACCGGGAAATAGCTGAAAGACTAGCCGTAGGACTGGGTAACATCAATTACGTAATGACAGGTTTAAAGGAAATGGGATTCATCGTACATCTGGATAAAAAACGATACAGACTGCAGAACAAAAAACAACTTCTAGATAAATGGATAACGGCCTACAAAGAAAAGCTTCAACCCGACTTGCTAATCGGTAGATTCGATTTTCTCGATAAGGATGATTACCTACGATGGAAAGACATACCACTAATACCGAATAAAACAAGGTGGGGCGGGGAACCGGCTGCCAATATATTAACTGACTATCTTCAACCTGGGAAATACACTATATATACAGCTGAGACTCGCCTGGAGGTGATCAAAAAGTACAAGCTATTCCCTGAAGACAATGGACCGGTAGCCGTCTACCGAAAATTCTGGGTGGATGTTCGGGGCTATGAAACAACGGTTCCGCCAATACTGGTCTACGCTGACCTGGCAAGCGAAGGTGACAGAAGATTAACAGAAACCGCAGAAAAAATTTACAATGAGTACCTACAAAATAAGTTATGAGCAAATCAGGCAAAACCCGTTGATCTCTTCTCTGATAACAGACCTGGAAGAAGGGTTCGCCAAATTCGGTTTAGACTACTATCTCGTCGGTGCTACCGCCCGCGATGTGTGGATAAGCGGTATTCATTTTAAAATACCTGGGCGGGCTACCAAAGATCTCGACTTCGCCGTCCTCATAAATGATAAAGGTATCTATGAACAATTAAAAGCATATCTCGTCAAAGAAAAAGGGTTTCAGCCATCAGCAGAAAATGCATTCCTACTGATCTATAAAGAAAGGTTACAGGTCGATCTGCTACCCTTTGGAGCAATTGAAGATGAAGACCGCAAAGTTACCGTAGAAGGAACAGGCTATACTACTGTGCATGTACCAGGCTTTGCTGAAATCTATTCCGCCGGACTGCCAGAAATGGACCTCGAAGGAAAAAACCAGTTCAAATTTTGTACGCTGCCAGGAATTGTGATTCTCAAGCTACTGGCCTGGGACGACCGGCCGGAAACACGCCAGAGCGATATCCTTGATATCAGCGACATTCTCCATCATTATTTCTCAATGCAGGATAATGAAATTTGGGAAAATCATTTCGATCTGTTTACAGGTGACAACACCGATCTGTTGCACGTGGCAGCCAGGGTAATGGGAAGAGAAATGCGAAAAATCGTTATTAAGAATGAAGCGCTGTTTCAGCGTATGGATGGAATCCTGGAACGCAACAGCGCCGATGTAGATCATTGTGTTATAGGTGCAATCATGACAGGATACTTCAACAACACTGTACAGGAAAATATGATGATGATCGCAGAAATACGGAAGGGGTTGTTTGATCAATAGCTGACCATATCCTGCATGTATTTAAAATTGTACTCCAGCTTTATAAATCGCTTTGGAACTGAAGGGCTATCCTTATCTTAGTTTTGTAAGCGAGTAAAAAATGGATCTGCATTTAGAAATATTCAAATCACTTTTTAAAGGAAGAGAAGATGCTTTTGCCATTCGCTGGGAGCGTAATGGTAAAAGCGGGTATATGCCTGCCTATACCCTTGACTGGGATCAATTTAAAATACACAAGGCAAAAGGCGGGACATTAAAGGATTTTAAAAATAAAGAATATGCGGCGCTTACGGATCAAAGAGTGCTGAACCATCTGGCAGGTAAGGAAGTCGTGGGGATTTATCCCCTATTGCAGAACAATAAATCCTGGTTTATATCAGCTGATTTTGACCAATCAACAGCCAAAACAAAGCGGTGGATAGATGAATGCCGGGCATTCATGCTGGAATGTGAACAACATAACCTGCCTGTTTACCTGGAACGTTCGAGATCTGGATCGGGTGGCCATGTTTGGATGTTTTTTGAAGAACCCTACCCCGCATTTAAGAGCAGGCAATTATTTACTTATCTCCTCAAATCCTCGGGTGTCATATCGGAAGTAGATAAAAATTCAAATTTTGACAGGCTATTTCCCAATCAGGATGAGCATTCTGGTAAAGGCTTGGGCAACCTTATCGCTTTGCCTTTACAAAAGAAGGCTATGGAGAATGGTAATGCCTGTTTTATTCATCCAGAAAATTTAAACCAATTTCCTGACCAATGGGCGTTCCTTGAAACCGTCGAAAAGGTAAAAATGAAAACGCTGGATGAATTATATGAGGACATTATTGATAATAAACCTACCAGTTCTACTATTAGAGCAGTTGCTACAAATTTTTTGAATGGCGAGTTCACAATCATTCTCAGTAATCAGGTCATATTGCCACGCTTTGGCTTAGATCCTTTATTGTCAAAATACCTAAAGGATAATCTGAATTTTATGAATCTGGATTATGTTATTAAAAAGAGGTCGGGGCGAAGTACTTATGGTACGCAAATGTATTATGAAACAGTCGAGGAAAAAGAGAATACCATTGTTATGCCAAGGGGTATTATTGGTAAGTTGCTCCGATATTGTAATGAACAAAAAATAAAATATCAGCTTGAAGATAAAAGAACGAAACTTGAACCGGTTAAGTTTACATCTTCCATTTCATTGCATGACTATCAACAGGAGGCTGTCGAAATCACAAATAAAAAAGACTTTGGAGTTATTGTTGCGCCTCCTGGCGCTGGAAAAACGGTAATGGGTTTAGAAATTGTTGCACGAAAGCAGCAACCGACTTTAATTATCGT
>JANMLJ010000166.1:0-9139 GCA_031372465.1 Chitinophagaceae bacterium
TACCTGGAATTAGCCAAATCGCCTAACTCAAAAGTGATTATTATGGGTAAAGGAAATGCTCCGGTAATATTGGATACAAAAAACTAATTGGAATGTACCTGGTATGCACGCCTGTTACGGGTCTGTAATTTTCTAAAAACAAAATTTGCAGCAAGCAAACCCACCGAAGAAAAAAGAATATCATTAGGATCAAACGTTCGGCCAAAGAAAGGAATAAGCTGGAGGTATTCATTTACAATCAGCATTCCAAAACCGAGGAGGCAAACCAACCGAAGATCATACGCTGTTTCTATTTTAAAAATCCGGGCAATGAAAAAATTCCTTCCGCTAAAAAACCAATAAGCACCAAACGGTATCAGGAATGAGCCCAATAAATTAGGGGCAATATTTAAAAAAAAACGGGAAGGATCATCAAATAATTGGAGGGGACGAATTATATATTTTATTATCCAGATCACCCCTGTTCCGGTAATGATAAACCATTTACTTATTTGTTTTAACTCCATTTCAGTCAGTAATAAGTTTCTAAAGTACTTTTTTTTATTCAAGTTCCCCAACGGATGGCAGAATTATTAGTTTAACGGCCTGTTAAGTAAAAAGTTATCGGATCATTCATTTTTCCATTTTTTATATAAATAACGGATCAGGAAAAAAAGACTGATCAGCATGCCCGTATAAAAAAGAATAGTGTAAACAAGGGGTTTACCATTGGTATATCCCAGCTGATAATAGATTCCTGCGGTAGCACAGGCTATTATCCAGATTAAAGTCATTGCAATTGAGTTCAGGATTTTGACAAAAAAATGAACAACATCCGGTTCGGTATTATTTTCCATGTAAAATATTTTCAGGCAATCAAGTTACTGCATTTCAGCAACTGCCCGATTATCTGTTTACCGAATCAGTAAATTCTTAAACTCCAGGGAATCGCCACTAAAAACATTGAAATCAACTTTGGATACTATGCCATTTACACGGCCTTCATCGCTATGTTGCCAGAAAACCCATCCCCGTTGTATACGGGGTTGTTCTGTTTGATAATAATGTGCTACCCATAATGGATAGCTATCAAATTCACTACCGAGATTTCGTTTATAAAAATCCACATTGGTATAGATAACCGGTTTCACGCCATAATAAGTCTCCACTATATCTAACCACTTCTTCATTTCCTTTTTCACTTGTTCTGAACTAGTTCCGTTCAATTGCTCGGCATCTAAAACCGGAGGCATATCGCCGGGCTCCAATTCCACTTTATCAATAAAATTTTCAGCCTGCATTCTTCCATCTTTTGAGCCAATAAAAAAATGATAGGCTCCCCGGATAATATTATTTTCTTTCGTTTTTTTCCAGTTCCGTTTAAACTGCGGGTCCGTATTGCCAATTCCTTCTGTAGCTTTTATAAAAGCAAATCCCAATTGAATATTTTTTACTTTCATCGATTTTACTTCTTCCCAGGCGATTATGGATTGGTATTTGGAAACATCAATGCCATGAATGGAATAGCTTTCGGGAATTACAATACCAAATTCGGGGTAACGGGTAAATTTGGCTTTCCTGTAAACGATAGACTGGTATAATAGCAAGCCACCTGCAGTTAGGAACGCTGCAATTACTGCTGTAATAATTATTTTTCTGGCTTTCTTTTTTTGTCTGGCAGATAACATGAGGTGCTTTGCTAATAAATAACAGGGCTTCCAAACAAATATATATATCCTAAATTAAGGAATTTGTTAATTAAACGGCTAATTAAACATACTAATTGATCAGTCTGTAATAATCCGCAACTTCGCATAATTCAGCATTATCTTCTTCTCTCCATTATGCTCAAACTTTACCGTAGCAATAGGATTATGTGCTGCGCCTTCCATTTTCATCACTTCACCAAAACCAAATTTCTGGTGCTCTACTTTTTGTCCTTCTTTCAAATTAGATGTATCACTGGCTTCAAAATCAGCGGAAGGCACATGTTCTTTTACTTTTGCCGGCAATCCTTTTGGTGGTAAATAAGAAGGGGCTGATTTGGATACCGCCGGACCAGCATTATAATAAGTGCCTGATTGCTGACTTACTTTTCCTGATTCTCCATCATCTACATTCTTTGCCCTCATTCTATCAAAGGCGGATGCCTTACCCCAACTACTGCCACCTACCTGGTTTTTGGCACCGCCGCCTGCAAAACTTCTATCCATGTACTGTTCGGGCACTTCTTCGATAAAACGGCTGGGTTCATTTTGAACTAATTGACCAAATCTATAACGGGTATTAGCATACGTAATCCAGAGGCGTTGCTTAGCCCGGGTGATTACTACATAAAATAAACGCCGTTCTTCTTCTAACTCTTCTCTTGTATTAATGGCCATGGCATTAGGAAAAAGCATTTCTTCCAGCCCCGCCGCAAACACACAACTAAACTCCAATCCTTTGGCAGCATGTATGGTCATTAATTTAATAGTATCAGCATCAGGATCTTTTTCATCAGCATCCGTCAGCAACGTAATTTGCTGTAAATAAGAAGCAAGACCAGCCCCCCCACCCCCCGCAGGGGGGATTTCAGAACCCTCTACTACAATACCGTCTTCATCAATTAAAGCACGGTTTGCAGTATCATCCACCCATTCTTTTATTGAATTGAGCAACTCCTGTATATTTTCATACCGGGCAACACCCTCGGTACTTTTATCATTAAATAACTCTTTTACCAATCCTGCCTGCTTGCCCACATGGAAGGCTACTTCATAGGCATTTTGTTTTGTCAGCATGCTGGCAAAACTTTTTATCATTGTTACAAAATCCTGTAAGGCGGTGAACGTACCTGCCCGAAAGCCAAACTCATTGGCTTTTTCCAGCACTTCCCACATGCTGATATTATTTTCATTGGCAGATAACACCAATTTATCAATCGTTGTTTTTCCTATGCCTCTTGCGGGGTAGTTTATGATTCGCTTTAATGCTTCTTCGTCTCTTGGGTTTACAATCATCCGCAGATAAGCCACAATATCTTTTATTTCTTTTCGCTGGTAAAAACTCATGCCACCATAAATAGTATAAGCAAGACCCATTCTCCGCAACGCTTCTTCAAAGGCACGGCTCTGTGCATTGGTGCGGTAGAGAATAGCAAAATCTTTATTGCTGTAATGATTGCGGAGTTTTTGTTCCTGGATACTATCGGCTACAAATTTTCCTTCATCATTATCTGTCATTGTTCGCACCAGCCTGATCTTTTCTCCTTCTGCATTCTCCGTAAAGAGCACTTTCTCTATCTGGTTCTTATTGTTTTTTATTACTTCATTAGCAACATGCAGTATACTTTGGGTGCTGCGATAGTTCTGTTCCAGTTTCACCAGTTTTATTTCATCATAATCTTTCTGAAACTGCAAAATATTCTCAATAGTGGCACCGCGGAAACTGTAAATACTTTGTGCATCATCGCCTACCACACACACATTTTCATGCATGGCCCCCAGTAGTTTGATAATTTCATACTGTGATGGGTTAGTGTCCTGGTACTCATCAATCAAAATGTATTTAAATTTTCGTTGATATTTTGCCAATGCCTCTGGAATATTCTTTAACAATTCATAAAACTTCATCAGCAAATCGTCAAAATCCATAGCGCCGTTTTTAAAGCATCGTTTGGCATACGCTTCATAGATCTGTGCTATAGCAGGGCGGTTGCTCCGCATATCTTCCTGCTGAATACCGTAATCATTCTTATATTCCAAAGGCCCTACCAATGCATTCTTGGCGGCTGAAATTCTGTTGTAAACAATATTGGGTTTGTAATGTTTGTCATCCAGGTCTAATTCATTGATGACGGTTTTTATAACACTTTTAGCATCATCGGTATCGTAAATAGTAAAACTTTTGGGGTAGCCAATCTTATCAGCTTCAAAACGGAGTATTCTTGCAAAGACAGAGTGAAAAGTACCGATATATAAATTTCTGGCTTCCCCATTACCCAAAATTTTCTCGACCCTTTCTTTCATTTCTTTGGCCGCCTTATTGGTAAATGTCAGTGCAAGAATATTAAATGCATCCACGCCATTTGCCATCAAATGAATAACTCTTGTAGTGAGTACCTTTGTTTTGCCACTACCAGCTCCTGCCACTATCATTATCGGCCCGTCTATATGCAACACTGCTTCCCGCTGACGGTCATTTAACCCACTTAGATAATCAATCATTTTTATTTTTGATACCCTGAGTTTATCGAAGGGCAATCATGCCTGCAAGTTAAGTTGAAATGAGAGCTTACCCATCAATTTTTGTTCTTCTTATAATAAAGGCTTTTCTTATCTTTCTGCTCTGAAAAATAAACAAATGCAAAAAAATATCATCACCCTTTTAATTTTACTTGTTTTAATTTCCTGCAAAGACAAGAAAACAACTGCCATAAAGAATAACCCTGTTGACAGTACAGCAATAAAACCGGTAATTGCTGATAACGCAGAAAAAGTTACCTACAAGAACGCCATTTATTATACCGGCAGAGTTGAATTTCATTTTATAAATGCAGCTGGAGCAGATGTACGGGTTGACATCAGTAATATGCCCGAAGATAGCGGTGCTGTTTATCCAGGCTATTTGCTTGAATCCAGCGATACACTGGAAGGCCCTCCCGGCGAAAATCCTGCGATGGTTGGCAAACCATTTCTGCTGATAAAAAATAAAGCTGGTGAGGTAAGAGAAATAAAGCCAGCTAATTAACCAAAGCCTTTTTCTATTCTCCAGGATGATAAATTTTAACTGCTGTTCGCAATACTTCCTTTTTATCCAATGTCATGCGTTTGGTCTGTTGATTTTGAAACATCGTCATCTGGTCATTGTAGTGTGGAGAATCCGGATGCATAGATGCGCCAAAAGTGTTTACAGATTCTATAATGGGCAATCCGCCATTTTTAGGATAACGGACAAAACAGATATACGCATCACCTGAATTAACTTTTCGCATTCCATTTATATATGGTTCCGTGTACGTCGCTGTTAATACATCAGGAAGTCCCCAGGCCGGTCGGGCATCATCACCCCTCACCAGTTTTTGCACATCGCCCAGTACTAAATCTGTTTTGCCAAAATTTTTAAGCATATAATCATGTACATACTGGTATGTTTCTATTGCTTCTGCTTTTGTTAATTGCCTGGCGGGAGTGCCTGCCAATTTTTTACTTACATAATCATACACCAATAAAAATACCACAGCTCCTTTGCTACTGACAATTGCTTTTCTATCCCAGTTTTGAAAATTAGTAATCACCTCCTTCATTCCCGGATATTCGTTGACATTTAAATTTAACATACTATCAATCCCATACGTATATTTTAATTCTTTGGGCAATTGCTGATCAAATTTGATCCGTTTGAATGTTGCATAATCTATTTTATCGTCCTTTATTAATTCAGTTACCCGCTGGCTGCGATTATTATGATACGTTTCATAACCATCTGTCCTGTCGAATTTCATCTTATCAAGATTATACTTCACTGCCGTAGCCAGAAAGGGAGAATGATTGGTATTGAACAGGTATCCGGATGCAGGATTTACATATTGTGGCAATTCGCCTACTGGTTTAAACTCAGTCCATAATGTTGCCGATGTGTTCCCGGGAATTGTACTTTTCCAATTATATTTTGTATCAGGATTTCGTCTTGGCATTTTTCCATTGCTGATATAAAATATAGTATCGTAACGGTCCGCATACATAA
This sequence comes from Chitinophagaceae bacterium, assembly GCA_031372465.1. Classification (GTDB taxonomy): domain Bacteria; phylum Bacteroidota; class Bacteroidia; order Chitinophagales; family Chitinophagaceae; genus JJ008. The sequence continues at coordinate 5,707 of JANMLJ010000166.1, forward strand.
TGTTGAACATAGGCAGGCTTGTCATACTGACTGCTTTGTAGAATTCAGTAAAATTTTTAGCCTTATTCATCCGGTACCATTCTTGCAGTGCTTTAATATCCATCGTGGCAGGAACCCGTAAGGAGAAAACTCCCTTTTCTGTTTTAACTGTTGCCCCATATTTACTCCAGTAAATTTTTTTTCCAATCGTAACGGGAATACCTTTTACTTTCAATTTCGCTTTATCTTCTTCCAGATTTATCCATTGCCCATCGAACTTGTATTGATTTTTATTCGCCGGGTTCATCTCCAGTTGAAACACATCTATCTTATCCTGGTAATTAACGGTGTGTGCCCAGCCTAAGTTTTCATTGGTGCCATGAAAAATCAAACAACCTCCGGGAAATAAACCGCCGAGCATATTCCATCCCTGTTCACTTTGCAGATGGGCTTCATAAAAAGCTACCGGTCCTTCCTGTGGTTGGTGTGCATTGATGGCAAGAAAACTTTCGCCAGTGGTGGTTTTTACAGAATTCATCGCAAAGGCATTTGAACCTTGCGGATTAAAGTTGGGGATGGTAGCTACTTTACCGCCAAGTATCTGCGGCAATACCTGGTCAACACCACAAAAAAGACTGGTGGAAAAAACAACGGCTGTCAGGTAATCTTTTTCATCAAAGGGAAATGCTTTTTTGTACTTAATTTCTTGTGGATGCGCTTTTGCATAGGCATTTAATCCCTGCACGTACCCTTTAATTAGTTCAATAAAATCAGGACTAAGGGTGTTCCATTGCTCTTCAACAGTTTTTCGAATACGTAATAGATTAATAACATAATCTGCCTCTGCACCTTTCTTACCAATTCCTGTTCCAAGTTTTGCTTTGCCGCTGAGTACTACCATTTGTAATGTGGCAAAATCATCTTCAGCATGCGCCCAGGCAATTCCATAAGCTACTTCGGGGTCAGTGTGTGCAAATATGTGCGGAACGCCGAAACTGTCTCTTGCAATGGTGATGTTGGAAGGATTGATTTGTGCAGATGCATGTATACCTGTGAGCAGAAAGAAAGCAATTATTTTTTTCATACTGAAAAATAATGAAATCCTGTAAGCTTTTCAACACAGAGTTTAAGAGAAACAGCGTTCCACAGAGATCCTCTGTGTAACTCATCTACTCCTTTCCTCTGTGTTGAAAATCACGTCCTCCTTTTACTCAACAAATATTTCTCCTGTATTACCGTTCCCATCGGTTTGTCATACACTTTACTTTCCACCCAGGATATGATATCGAGGTAAGCAAAGGCACGGGTTTCAAAACGATTTTTTTCCAGGTGCTTGATGGTGTGCAGCAATTTTTCAAATTCCGGTTTTAGTTGTCTTGGAGAAAGTGGAATTGACTGCCGCAAAAATTTAAACATAGTTTCTTCTACAACCGTCAGGTTTTTCATTTTTGCCATAAACCGATATACTGATTTACTAAGCGATTCCATCAGCATATCATTACCCAGTTCATAGTGTGCCATCAGGTGAACTACCCTGGCATAACACTGCAGGTCGTAGCGCAGGTTGTTTTTATCATTAATAATTTTTTGCAGGTAATCAATAGAACTATTATAATCCCCGCTACCAAAATAAAGCATGGCAAACTTGTAATTCAACACCAGTATCCGGTGGTTGTCCAGAAAGAGATTATACTCTTCCAGTTCTTTTTCAATTTCAGGTATTAATTTACGTCCTTCATCAAAAGTGCCCATCATAAAATGCTGGTTGATGCGTGCCGTACTTATATAAATAAATGCCTGTATCCGGAAGTTATCATGATCCTTTACCCGGTCTGTCTGTGCTACCTGTTGCAGCAGATTTAATGTTTTATCGAATTGCGGGTAATTTCGTAAATCAAAATGAGCGTTTAATAAATTATGTATGCTTTTAATATAATGACCGGTTTCTACTCGTATCATCAATGGTTGTTCTGAAAACAAGTTGACCCATTTTTGCGCATAGCGATAATATTGTAAAAAATCCTGGCGTATAAATGCATACCAGGTGAAACTCTGGTACAGGTAGAGCCGTTCGTAAAAGCCTGTGAGTTGCCACACATCTGCGGGTAAACTTTCTTTCATAAACTGTTTAATATCTTTTTCATCCTCTTTATTTCTTGCATGACCGTGTTGTACAAACCAGCTAAAGAGTTTTAGGGCAAGATTAGAAAGCCTTGCCACCATATCAATGTGACGGCTTACTTCATTGGCTTCTGCAGAAAGGGTTTCTGCCCTGAATTGAATATTTCTGGTAATGTGTAACCCTTCAATTCTTTTTTCTAATGCGATGATCTGAGGTAAAAAATTAAATTTCTGATTTGCCCTTGCAATTTCTTTGGCCCGGTCAATAATACGCAGGCTTTGCATAAATAACCCTTTTTTATAAAGAATATGGGCATAATCAAATTGTTCATTCAACTGCAGGTCGATACTGTCGGAGCTTTTCAGGAGGCGAAGACTGGCTAATATTTGCTTGTATAAATGGCTTTTGAGATTAGTTAACTGAGGCTTGCTTACATCTTCCAGTTTTTTAAACAGCGCTTTCTCGTCGTAATCCTTCTGCTTGTCCAATGCATCAAATAAGCGGACTATTTTGAGGTCTTCCTTACCGGAACTGCGTTTGATATAAAGTTTAAAATGCCTTTTTTCTGCTTTTTCCATTGACTTTATCAGCAGAAATAATATATCGGTTGAACGGTTGGGCATCATTGCAAATATATCCTGAAACGCTTAATGGTTAAGGCTTTTAATAATAAGATAACGCTTAGACATCATTAAATCCGGTCCAAATTGAGTCAAATGGAAAGCAGGTGACCTGTACCTTTATGGTACAAAGATGCAGGAAACATACAGCAGGCAATCGTTAAAAGAGAAAATGAATCGTTAGAGGCCTAAGCAGTGCATCAAAAGAACACTACATTTCGAAGATTTTCATATGGCAAGCAATCGTTAGAGGTCAGTCCGTTTCTACGGAAGGGCCTTTTTTTTGTTTTGGCACCGCTAAAGTAACAATTTCTTAATACTAATCAGGTTTCTTTTCTTCTTTTTTAAGCTTTTCTATACTTTCTGTCAATTTGTTGAATAAAGTCAATTGGCAAGGTTCTGTGCAAAGCTGTTGATTTTATATCTTCATACTGAAAATCAAACATATGGCTATCCGCATTTTTATTACTGGTGGTACTTTTGATAAAGAATATAATGAGCTAAATGGTGAATTATATTTTAAAGACACCCATATGTCTGAGTTGCTGGAAAAAGGGCGGAGCAAAGTAGCTGTTGAAATAAGAACCCTGATGATGGTGGATAGTTTACAAATGACGGATGGTGACCGTTCATTAATTGCGCATCAATGCCTTAGTTGTGATGAAACGCAGATTGTAGTTACCCATGGAACCGATACGATGAGTGAAACCGC
>JANMLJ010000191.1:0-4830 GCA_031372465.1 Chitinophagaceae bacterium
CAGTCTTCTAATGCTGGTCTTTCGAAGTAATATCGTCCCCTGGTTGATGCGGGCATTGGCCAATGTAGGGCAGATGGCGTTTACTAATTACCTGATGCAAAGTATTATCTGTACTTTCTTTTTCTATGGGTATGGTTTTGGTTATTATAATAAATTAGAGTTTCACCAACTTTACTATGTGGTAGCTGCTGTCTGGGTATTTCAACTCATCTTCTCTTCTATCTGGTTACGGTATTTCCGGTTTGGACCCTTTGAATGGGTGTGGCGTTCCCTGACGTATTGGAAAAAACAACCGATGAAAAAATGAATGGTTGACTTGCCTTCTATAGCTGGAGAATGAGTGGCAGGCGGCTGATGAAAATCATCTAAGATTTTTCTTTATATCATTGGAAACAACAGGTAGAGGCGGTTACCTTCCGGAAAATTATTTTTTATGGATACAACAACTTTCCCCGCAGTCGTAGTTCCGGATATACATGTTGATGCTGATGAGATGCTGATGGATCCTGTCAATATTCACCTTGGAGAAGATGTCCGGAACCCGGATCTTATTATCGATAACCTGATAGACTACCTGAAAGAAAAAGGTATCGATACTACCTGGCTCTTTACCGTCAGAGAATTTACCCATGAAGAAAAAGCAAAATGGATTTTCTCACTGCCCGATCCCAGTCATATGCTGATTGCAGAAGACAATTTTATCTTTCCCGTTTCCGTGCATAGCATAGTAATGGTGAAAGTAGCCGAAACCTTAGGCGGCGAATCGCTGTATGAAAAAAAAGAAGTAGAGAGAATCATTGAGAAATGTGTACCACTCAAACCTTAATCGGGTAGAACCGTACCCTAATTCTTTTTTTACGTACTACTTACTGATTGTATATTGCCATTAGTTAATAAGGGTTATATCCAGTCAGGATTAACCCTTAACTTTTTTTAATCAGTTGCTACTACTATTTGGCAAACTACTCAGCGTAGCCCTTCTTCTCTGTATTCCTGTCTTTTTTTCTCCGTGGCTGATTGTTCGGTCTAGCTCCGCTAAAGCTATGCGACCGTTGGTCACCTATACGTTAGCGGTGGTTCAAGGCGATGGCTAATTAATATTTTGTCCAAAGGACTCTTCTGAAGAGGTGCTGAAGTATAATTAGCCTATGGCTATTACACATTTTCCAGTTGATAATTTTAAAAAAATTTGCCACAAAGGAGTCACCAAGCAACGACGGTGCATAAAGGGAGTTTTATAGAATTATCTGCTGCTGAAGAAAAGACCGGTAAACTGATTGTCAATGCCACCAGATAAACTTTAATGTGCTATTAATAAAAGATGGCTTAAAGCGGTTCATTTTATAATTGAGAATTCCTTGGTGAACCTTTGTGTATTCGTGACTTCGTGGCAGTATTAGCCATACCAATTTTATAATAACTTACTTTTTATGGAGAGTTTACGCTGGTATTTTTCGTAGCACCTCAAATTATTATTTAGCTAAGGGGATCAGTCAGGTTTCAAAACAAAAAATATTTTGTATCTTAACTGTCTTTACAAAACAACATGAGCACTTATCCCAGCATATTCAATGATGTAATTGGCCCGGTGATGCGGGGTCCGTCCAGTTCACATTGTGCAGCTTCGCTGCGTATTGCCCGATTGTGCAGGGATCTGATGGAGGAGAATATCAAAGACATTTTAATTGAATTTGATCCCAACGGCTCACTGGCAACTACGCACAAAAGCCAGGGATCAGATATGGGATTGTTTGGCGGATTTCTGGGGTGGGAAGCGCATGATGAACGCCTGCCCGAATCTGATAAACATATGGTAACAGCAGGAATCAATGTATCAATTGCTATAACTGACATAGGGAATAGTCATCCAAACCTCTATAAAATAACTTTACAGAATAATAAAGAAACAAGAAAGCTCTCCGCTATATCTACCGGTGGGGGAATGATTGAAATAATTTCCATTGACGAGCTGCCAGTATCAATGGCCGGAGATTATTTTGAAACATTGATCTACTGTTCAAAGCCGGATAGCATACTGAAATTTTTAAGGGCATCTATTGACGTTGATAAAATTGAATGGCATAATGGTCCTGTTAGTTTTATAGAAATTAAATCGCAGTCATTTTTAGATGCTTCCATTTATAAAGAGCTGCAGGATATGGTGGAAGTTTCATTTATCAAACAGCTGTATCCGGTATTGCCTGTTATGGCCCGTAATAATTTACAGGTTCCCTTTATTACCTGTAATGAAATGCTGGAATATAATGAAGGTAAAAACAAAGCACTTTGGGAATTAGCGGTTGATTACGAAATGGCGAGAGGTAATATTTCTGCCAAAGAAGTGTTTGAAAAGATGCGTAAGATTATTCATATCATGGGCAATGCTATTGAAACGGGATTAAAAGGCACACAATATCACGACCGCATTTTAGGCAGCCAGTCATTGCAGTTTAAAGAAAAGCTGGATGCCGGAAAATTAATTGGCGGCGAAATCAATAACCGTATCATCCTATACACCAGTGCTATGATGGAAGTAAAATCTTCGATGGGAGTTATTGTAGCAGCACCTACCGCCGGAAGTTGCGGTGCATTACCCGGAGCATTATTTGGTACAGCTCATTCCATGGAATTAGGCGAAGATGATTTAGTAAAAGCCATGTTATCAGCCGGACTAATTGGTGTTTTCATTGCAGCACATGCCACATTTGCAGCGGAAGTAGGTGGATGCATGGCTGAAACAGGATCTGGCGGTGGTATGGCGGCAGCAGCTATCGTAGAAATGAAAGGAGGAACATTGCAGCAATCAATTAGTGCTGCTTCTTTGGCGCTGCAAAATTCGCTGGGTATTATCTGCGACCCTATTGGTAATCGGGTAGAAGCTCCCTGCCTGGGAAGAAATGTAATGGCAGCAACTAATGCGGTGTCATGTGCTAATATGGCTTTGTCAGATTATGAAAAACTAATCCCTTTAGATGAGGTAATTGAAACCATGAAAGCAGTTGGCGATCAGATTCATCATACGTTACGCTGCACCAATCTTGGCGGGCTCTCTATTACCAATGCCGCCAAAAAAATAGAAGCGATGCTGGAAGAACAACCGCAACATTTTTTTAAGAGCTGTTAATCCTTCAGCAAACTTCTGTATTTTCCACTACCTATTTACTATTCTATACAATCCTTCCATCAACGCTCACCAATTCCACCGCTTCTTGCTTCCCTTTGAGTGTTACCATTCCCAATGAAACAGACGAAAACTCTTCATTAAACCTATCCATCTCTGTAAAACCTTTTGATACCAATAAACTTTTGCTATAGGTATTACACAAACTTTGAATACGGGCGGCTGTATTGATCGTATCACCATGATAAGCGATATCTCTTTTTATTTCTCCAATTTCTACGGCTGTTATTTTGCCGCCATGTAAACCCGCTTTAAAAAAAGGTAAGCGGCCATATTTTTGTTGATAATAAGCTGAGCGCTTTGCAAACTGTTCACTGCAGGCAAAATAAAAACGGATACAGGAGAGGTCGTTTAGTCCTTCGGTCATTCGCCAGCTCAACACTATTTCATCACCAACGTATTGATAAATTTCTGCGTGGTGCCTGGCTATCACCTGGTTAATATCCATAAAACTATCCCGGATAAAACTACTGTAGTGCAGGTGGCCCAGTTGTTCTGCAATGCTGGTAGAAGATTGCAGGTCCATAAACATAAAAATGCGCTCCTCTTCTTTTGGATGGCGGTATTTGCCCAACAAAAGAGGTACCAATACTCCCGGCCCGTATTTTTTATTTACCTGGGTGATGAAAGTGATAACACAGGCCATCAGAAAATAATAGACGAGAAAAATGAAAAACATATATTTCCAGGAGGCATCATTTAGTGGCGACATACCCTTCAACATCATTGGCAGAATAAATTTATCAAATAACACAAAACGTATCAGGCCAAACAAAAAGGTAAGTGTCAGCAGCGATATCACCAGTTTCAGTAAAAATGTAATACCCAGACTCCGTTTCCGGAAAAATTGTTTTTCCAGAAAATATTCGGTGATGCCCAGCACGGCACCGTAAAGAATGCCAATTATAATACCGATAAGCAGTGTGGGCCCCAGACGTGGTGGCAACGGGAGGCGAATATTTTCATTGACGGATAAATACATAAAATGCAACAGTACCGCCAGCACTATATTGGCCGGCACCCAAAAATTTATCTGTATCAGCATACTGTTGAGCAAGGGAAAGCGAAGCGAAAACCGGCGGGCTCGTTGGGTATAGTCAAGATGTGGCATGTTGGGGATTTGGGAATAAAGATAAGTGGTAATGAGGTTGAAGTTTATTATTGAAAATCTCTTTGCTTTTACATACTTCAGCTGCTTTCCATATTGTTAAGTGCAGGTGTCGCTATACCACTGACTTTTTGTGAACTCGTGTGTTTAATAAAAAGTAGCACGCCACGGTTGGTGTTTTTCTTCCACCAACCGTATGAGTTAAGTTCACCAATGGTTTATAATATTATTATTCTCGGCAGATGGTTGGAGGTTAAAATTCCGGCTCCGGATGCTATAAATAAATACTTCTTAGTTTTATAGGATGAAAAAAATCATCCCCCTCTTAATTGCAATCTTATTACAATTTTCAGTACAGGCTTCCGGCTTTTCAGACAGCAGCCAGCTTATTACGCTCAACCAGCAAATAGACAACTACGTAGTAGCAAAAGACACGGCTGCTTTGCGTAAATTATATGCAGCTGATTTTGTTTTCAGTCATGGTACCGGCAATGTAGATAATAAGCAGAGTTGGATTAAATCTATAGCCAAAGGAAGTTAT
>JANMLJ010000248.1:0-4777 GCA_031372465.1 Chitinophagaceae bacterium
AAGAGTGTTTGATCCGCAAAAAGCGATGAACCGGTACAATAAAAATATTGATTGGAAAAAAATTCAACAAGGACCGAAGATGGATGATGAAGGAGTACAAAGGACGGATCATTATAAACAAAAATTAAATTAACGGCTATGACAAAAAGAAAGTTGTTATTTTTTATTGTTCTGGTGGTTGCCGAAAGTTGTTGCCCTTTTAAATTATGTGCACAACAGGCAGTAACGCTGCCCAACGGCTGGACATTATCACCTGCAGGCCGTTCATTACCATTGGGTGATTTGCCGTTGAATATTGCCATTTCACCAAATAACAAGTTGATGGCGGTTACCAATAACGGGCAAAGCGTACAAAGTATCCAGCTTATCAATCCAATAACAGAAAAAATACTGGATAACGTGATTGTGCCTAAATCATGGTATGGATTAAAGTTTGGTGCTGATGGAAAAGTAGTATATGCAAGCGGTGGTAATGATAACTGGATTTTAAAGTATTTAATCATTAATAAAAAATTGCAATTAAAAGACTCTATACCGTTGGGTAATAAGTGGCCGGAGAAAATCTCTCCCGCAGGAATTGAGGTTGATGATGCCGCCGGTAAAATGTATGTGGTTACCAAAGAAAATAATTCGTTGTATGTGGTTGACCTCACATCAAAGAAAATTGAAAAACAACTGCCATTGGGAGCAGAAGCATATTCTTGTTTATTATCAAGGGATAAAAAGGAATTATTCATTTCTCTATGGGGTGGTGATAAAGTATTGGTAGTTGATATAGCTGCACAATCAATTACTGCTGAAATTCCGGTGGGTGATAATCCGAATGAGTTGTTGCTGAATAAAGCAGGAAAAATACTATTTGTTGCAAATGCCAATGACAATAGTGTTTCGGTTATTGATATTATGCAAAGAAAAGTTCTGGAAGTACTCAATGCTGCTTTGTATCCGGATGCACCAGCTGGTTCTTCCAGCAATGGACTGGCATTATCAGTCGATGGAAAAATATTATATATAGCGAATGCGGATAACAATTGTTTGGCAGTGTTTGATGTAAATAACCCGGGATTTAGTAAATCAAAAGGATTTATTCCTACCGGCTGGTATCCAACGAATGTGAAAGTGATTGGAAAGAAAATATTTGTAAGCAATGGTAAAGGATTTACTTCTTTGCCCAATGTAAAGGGTCCCGATCCGACAAAAAAAGATCAAGCCGTTAATTATCAGCAAGGGGATTATAAAAGGCAGCAAAGTAAAATCGAATATATCGGTGGTTTATTTAAAGGAACAATGTCCATTATCAATGAGCCGACTGATGTACAATTGGGTGTTTACTCAAAAACAGTTTACGCCAATACTCCTTACACCAAAGAAAAAGAACTACATGCAAAAGGTGAAGCCGGTAATCCAATTCCAATGAAAGTTGGTGACGCTTCCCCAATTAAGTATGTATTCTATATTATTAAAGAAAACAGGACCTACGACCAGGTATTAGGTGATGTAAAAGAAGGAAATGGCGATACCAGTTTAGTTTTATTTGGTGAACGTATTACACCTAACCAGCATAAATTGGCAAAAGAATTTGTACTGCTTGATAATTTTTATGTGGATGGGGAAGTAAGTGCAGACGGGCACAACTGGAGTACATCGGCTAACGCAACAGATTATTTGGAAAAAACATGGCCTACGGATTATGGCGGTCGTGGTGGTAGTTATGATGCAGAAGGAAACAGGGCGATTGCCAATCCGAAGAAAGGTTTTATCTGGGATTATTGTAACAGGGCAGGAGTTAGCTACAGAACCTATGGTGAGTTTGCTGATGATTATAAAGCCAATATCAACGTATTAGAAAATCATTTTTGTCCCTACTTTACCAGTTGGGAAGAAAGTGTAAGAGATACTACCAGGTTTTATCAATGGAAAAAAGAATTTGATTCATTATTGGCAGTTAATGCAGTGCCCCGGTTTAATTCATTACGTTTTATTAATGATCATACGCAGGGACAAAGTATTGGAAAGCCTACACCATTTGCACATGTGGCGGATAATGATTGGGCCTGCGGTTTGTTCGTAGAATATTTATCTAAAAGTCCGATTTGGAAAGAGACCGCCATATTTATTATTGAAGATGATGCACAGAATGGCCCCGACCATGTGGATGCTCATCGAAGTACGGCGTATGTGGCCGGAGGTTTTGTAAAAAGAAATTTTGTTGACCATACCATGTATTCCACATCTTCCATGTTGCGGACAATGGAATTAATTCTCGGCTTGCCACCTATGAGCCAGTATGATGCGGCGGCAGAACCGATGTGGAGATGTTTTACCAATACGCATAACCTTACTCCGTTTCAATCAATTAAAGCCAATGTAAACCTGGATGATAAAAATGTACTACAAACGGCCAGTGCTAAACTGAGTGAGACTTTTGATTTTAGTAAAGAAGACCTTATTCCTGATTTAGTTTTTAGCGAAGTGATTTGGAAAGCAGTGAAGGGTGAAGCAAGTATCATGCCTGCGCCAAGAAGAAGTGCCTTTGTAGTAATTTCCAAAGATGAGGATGACGAAAATGAAACAAAAAAGAAAAAAAATGAACCAACAAAAAGCAAAAGAAGTTGTAGATGAAATTTTTGGATTGTATGAGCAATATGGTGGCGATGATTATATTGGTGAACCTGTATCTCAATTGGAACATATGTGCCAGGCAGCACAGCTGGCTCAGACAGATGGTCACGACGATGAAGTGGTACTAGCTGCTTTTTTTCATGACATCGGTCATTTGTGCGAACATATTATGACAGTTGGGCAAATGGATGGATATGGAGTAGTGGACCATGAAATTCTGGCTGGTAATTATTTGCAACAAAAAGGATTTTCCGGTAAAATAGTTCGCCTGGTGGAAAGTCATGTGCAGGCTAAACGATACCTGACTTTTAAATATCCTGACTATTACAGCCAACTTTCTGAAGCCAGTAAAATAACATTAGAGAAACAGGGTGGCATTATGAATAATACGGAAGCGGAGTTATTTGAACAAGACCACCTGCATCTGTTGTTTATCAAACTCCGGCAATGGGATGATAAAGCCAAACTACAGCATCAGCCACTACCAGCATTGGATAAATTTAAAGAAATGGCTTTTAATCATCTGATGCGACAAAATTAAAAGTTTGTTCATCTTACGGTAACATACTTCATTTTTCTTCCACCTATCTTTCACGAAATAATTATATGCAGATTCAACTCGCCATCTTTGACATGGCAGGCACTACCGTAATGGATGAAAATAATGTAGCCACCGCTTTTCAAAAAGCATTTGATCTTAATGGTATTACAATTGAAAAAGAAATAGTAAATCCATTGATGGGTTATCACAAACCACTGGCTATTCAAATGGTGCTGGAGCAACTCAATATCCAGTTTGATGCTGACCTTATTGAAGAAATTCACACCGACTTTGAAGGCGAAATGCTTGATTTCTATGATTCGGATATATCCGTAAAACCTATGCCCGGTGCCGAAGAAATTTTTCAGTACCTGAAAGAAAAGGGTGTTCGTATTGCCTTGAACACCGGATTTTCTGCCATCATCGCAGAGGCAATCATATCCCGTTTTCAATGGGATGACAGAGGGCTGATAGATGATTATATCGGAAGTGATGAAGTAGAGATGGGAAGGCCCTATCCATTTATGATAAAAGAACTTATGCAAAGAAATGGTATTGATGATCCGCAACTGGTAGCCAAAATAGGCGATACTACAGTAGATGTGGAAGAAGGACTCAATGCGGGTTGTAAGTTTGTGATTGCCATAACAACAGGAGCTTGTACGCAGGCAGATTTGCTGAATAAGAATCCAACGCATATTATCCACCATCTTTCTCAATTGCCTGCCATCCTTAAGTAAATTGTCTTACGACTCTTCATATAAACAGCGGGGATGGGTGATAACATTATTGGCAGCTTTATCTGCCTTTTGTGTGTATACCTGCATGTATGCTTTTCGCAAGCCTTTTACTGCTGCTGGTTTTGATGGTCTTGGATTTTTAGGCATTGATTATAAAATATGGTTAGTTATAGCGCAAACCATAGGTTATACGATCAGCAAGTTTGCGGGTATCCGTTTTATTGCTGAAATGAAACATGAAAAAAGAGCAACAGGTATTATTAAATTAATTTTTATTGCCTGGATGGCTTTATTGTTCTTTGCCATTACTCCTCCGCCGTATAATATTATTTTCTTATTGTTGAACGGTATTCCGCTGGGTGTTATCTACGGGTTAGTGTTCAGTTATCTTGAAGGGAGAAAGTCAACTGAGTTACTCGGCGCTGTGCTGGCCACCAGCTTTATTTTTGCTTCCGGCTTTACACAGAGTGTAGGGAAATTTGTTATGTTAACATGGAATGTAAGCCAGTGGTGGATGCCCTGGGTTACCGGGTTTATTTTCTTTGGGCCGTTGGTTTTTTTTACCTGGCTACTTGATAAAACACCGGCACCTTCCTTAGCTGACATGAGTTTACGTACCAGGAGGCAACCAATGAGCAAGAAAGCAAGAAGAGATTTTATCAGAACTTTTTTTCCAGGATTGGTGATACTCATTATCGCTTATGTCTTGCTAACCATCATCAGGGATTACAGAAGTAATTTTGCTGCTGATATATGGAAAGAACTGGGATACGAAAAAGATGCATCTGTTTTTACCCGCAGTGAATTACCTGCTTCACTAATTGTTCTGTTGCTGATGAGCCTGCTGATGCTGGTAAGAAACAATCTTCATGCA
>JANMLJ010000286.1:0-4652 GCA_031372465.1 Chitinophagaceae bacterium
AGCATCTTCCGGGCAGGCTCCATAGCAGCCATCACATTCAAAACAATTGCCGCAACTCAGGCAACGTTGTGCTTCAAATCTTGCTTTCGGTTCGGATAATCCACTTATCACCTCATCAAAACTTTTGACGGCTTCAGCCGGGGTCAGTTTATCCTGTTCTTTTTGAGGCGCATCTGTTTTATACCACATATGCAACTTGCGGTAACCGGCAGTGGGATGTTTATCTGCTTTTATAAATGTTTGCTTTTTTAAATAGCTATCAATATAACGGGCAGCTTTTTTACCCTGGCCTATAGCAATAGTAGAACTCCTGTTTTCTCCCGGCAACATATCGCCACCTGCAAAAATTCCCTCATAACCTGTCATACGTTGTGCATCAATGTTAGTAGTTCCATCGCCGTTAATAACTATACCAGGAACTGATCGTAAGAAACCAGAATCGGCTTCCTGCTGGTTGGCAATAATCAGCACATCTGCATCAATGGTTTCAAACTCATTTGTACCCACTGCTTTGCCCTTCTCCACTTTCATTTTTTCCCAGGTAACCAGGTATTTATTTATTGAACTTATTTTTCTTAGCAACTGTACATCCACTCCTTCTGCTAATGCATCTTCGGTTTCATAATCATAGGCCGGCATCATTTTGTTATCACCGGCAAAATAAACAACCACTTCTGAACCAAAACGCTTTAGCATACGGGCGAGGTAAAAAGCCAATTTACCTCCGCCATATACTACTACTTTTTTCCTGACATAGGGAGAAGTGTTTGATTTCACTTCTTTAAAAAAAGAAAATGCATCGGTGATATAAACAGAATCATCATGTTGAAATTCTTCTTTATGAATCAACTGTGCGCCGATAGCGAGATACACCGCATCAAATTTTCCGGCATCTTTTTCTGTAAGTATATCCAGCACTTTATAATTCATACGAATCTTCACGCCTGCCCTTTCAATACGATTTACTTCAAAGTCCAGTATTTCTTTTGGCAACCGGTAATCAGGTACACCTGACCATAACAAACCACCCAGGTGACCATTGGCTTCAAAAACTTCTACTTCATGTCCCATCCGTGCCAGGTGATAGGCAGCAGATAAACCAGAAGGCCCGGCTCCAACTACTAATACTTTTTTTCCGGTAGCATAGGCCACAAATTGAATAGGCCATTTTTGTTTTATTGCTTCATCACCAATGTATCTCTCCACCGCATGAATATTAACCGTTGTATCAATATGGGTCCGGTTGCATCCGGTTTCGCAGGGCTTTACACAAACACGCCCCATGACAGCCGGAAACGGGTTGTCTTCCACCAGGGCTTGAAAAGCTTCGAAATAATTTCCGGCCTGTGCATGTGCCATCCATGCCTGAATATTTTCGCCGGCCGGGCAGGCACTATTACACGGAGGCATAAAATCAACGTAAATGGGGCGTTGAGATCGCTTGGGGCCGGTGCCTTCCGCATGTATCGAAAGATCAACGGGTTTGGTAATGTCAGTTGCAGGCATGATGATAATTTTTGACAAAATGGCTAACCAGCCACCTTAATAAAGTGAAATAATCCTCAGCAAAGTAGAACCTGTATAGAAAGAGAAGGGTGACATAGTTCAAGCAGAAAAATGATTTCTATCATGCAACTGAACAATAAAATGAAAGGAGAGTATTGCTGAAATCAAAAAAGCCCCTTCTCGTTTGGAACAAGAAAGGGCTTTTAAATAGTATATAACCGATTAAGAAATTGCTTTTAAAACGATCTCTTTCAATTTATCAAGAGAAACTCTTTCCTGTTCCATTGAATCGCGGTGACGGATAGTAACTGTATTATCTTCTTTACTCTGGTGATCAACTGTGACACAAAAAGGAGTTCCCAATGCATCCATTCGTCTGTATCTTTTACCAATGGAATCTTTTTCTTCATAGAAACAACGAAAATGAGATTTACAGTCGCTCATTATTTGCTCGGCTATTTCGGGCAATCCATCTTTCTTGGTCAATGGAAGAATGGCTAATTTGATAGGCGCCAGTTGGGTGGGAAATTTCAATACAACCCTGCTATCTTGTTTATCTGCCGAACTGAGATCCTGTTCTTCATAGGCCTGGCTCATCACTGCCAGAAACATCCTGTCCAAACCAATAGATGTTTCAATAACATAAGGAATATAATTGCCAAAAGGTTTACCCGTGGCAGGATCAATATCATTATCGAAATACTGCATTTTCTTTTTGCTGTATTCCTGGTGTTGTTTCAAATCAAAATCAGTACGGCTGTGAATTCCTTCCAGTTCTTTAAAACCAATCGGGAATTCAAATTCAATATCACAGGCTGCATCTGCATAGTGGGCCAGTTTAACATGGTCATGGTATCGGTATTTCTCTGCTGGCATTCCCAGGCTTTTGTGCCATTCTAATCGTATAGTTTTCCATTTCTCATACCATTCTTTTTGTGTACCGGGGCGGATAAAGAATTGCATTTCCATTTGTTCAAATTCCCGCATGCGGAAAATAAATTGCCTTGCTACAATCTCATTTCTGAATGCTTTACCTATTTGTGCAATGCCGAATGGAATTTTCATCCGGCCACTTTTTTGCACATTCAAAAAATTAACAAATATTCCCTGGGCAGTTTCCGGGCGCAGGTAGATTTTATTATCCTCGCCATCAGAAGAAACAGTGGAACCAAACTCGGTAGAGAACATCAGGTTGAACTGGCGGATATCTGTCCAATTATAAGTGCCACTGATGGCGCATTTAATTTTATTTGTTTCAATCAACGTTTTCAGTCCTGCAAAATCATCTTTGGCGATCAATGCTTCCATCGCAGCAATCAATTCATCCGATTCTTTCTCTTTTCCTTCTGCCTTTAATGCTTCTGCAAATCCTTCAATCAAATGATCAACCCGGTAACGCTTCTTGCTCTCTTTGTTGTCGATCATCGGGTCGTTGAAATTATCAACGTGACCAGATGCTTTCCAGGTGGTAGGGTGCATAAAAATAGCCGCATCAATGCCGACGATATTGTCCTGCAACTGGGTCATACTTTTCCACCAATAGTCTTTAATGTTTTTCTTTAACTCGCTGCCCATCTGACCGTAATCATACACAGCCTGTAAGCCATCATATATTTCACTGGAAGGAAAAATGAAGCCATACTCTTTACAATGAGAGATAATTGCCGGGAACTTATTAGTATCGTTTGCCATAAGGCGGCAAAGATAATGAGAACTGCCATTTACAAGATTTGAAAATTAAAAAGCATTGTTATGTCAACTTCTCATTATTCTTATGCCTTTCTCCATCTCTACTATTCTTCTTCTCAAAATTCTTCTTCAGCGCCTCTGTTAAATCTACCCCGGTCTGATTTGCCATACAAATCAATACCCATAATATATCAGCCATCTCATCATCGAGATTTTTACCCTCATCGCTTTTTTTAAAACTCTGGTCCCCGTATTTCCGGGCCATAATACGGGCCAATTCACCTACTTCTTCCGTAAGGATAGCCATATTAGTTAGTTCACTGAAATAGCGGACTCCCACTGTTTTTATCCAGGTATCTACATCTTGCTGTGCCTGCTGAAAAGTCATAACAATTATTTTAGAATGTACATTGCAATATAGCATGATTATTGTCGTTTCAGTTTCCTAACCCCTTTGAATAACTACTTAATCAATTCCCTTAGAAAATTTATGGTTGCTATATTAGGTGCTTTCCGAAGGCTTTTGGCCGTTGTCCCGCTATGCTTTATTGTTATTTTCGTTCAGTCCCAACCAGTTAAATCATCAACTGAAAAAAAAGAAATCAAGCCCTATAAACTGTTGAATTATGGCAGACAGATCAACATAAAAAGTACCGGCATCATAAAAAATGTAATGCTATGGACAACCAGCGGCTACCGGGTGGTGGAGCAAAAAGAAATCAATAATAATTCCTATTTGCTGAATATTCCGGTTAACCAAAAAACATTTTTTCTGATGATTGGATTTAGTGACGGAAAAATTTATACAGAAAAAATAGGGATACAATAGTCAATGGTGAATAGTCAATAGAGAATACCTCAGTTTCAATTTTAATGCCCTATTTATTTATCATTCATGCATTGAACATTCATTTCCACTCCCGATAGCTATCGGGATTCACACTTCCACATTCTTTACTCTCTCTGCATAGTATCAATCACAATAGTTACCGGACCATCATTTAGCAACTCCACTTTCATATCAGCACCAAAAATACCTGTACCGATTGGCTTACCTAAATCAGTTGACAATTGCTGAATCATTTTTTCATACAATGGCACGGCAATATCCGGCTTACTTGCTTTAATATAAGATGGACGGTTGCCTTTTTTGGTGGAAGCATGTAATGTAAACTGGCTTATTAAAAGTATTTCACCTTTTTTATCTTTCACTGATTCATTCATCACTCCATCCGAATCATCAAAAATGCGGAGATTAACGATTTTACCAGAAAGCCATTCAATGTCTTCAATCGCATCTGCATCTTCAATTCCCAAGAACACCAATAATCCACTCCCGATTTGTACATGAATTTTACCGTCAATAGTTACACTTGCTGTGGCCACCCGCTGTATTACTGTCCGCATATTGGTTACTTGTTTCTGGATACTAGCTTCTAGATTTTAGATACTAGAAC
>JANMLJ010000345.1:0-17909 GCA_031372465.1 Chitinophagaceae bacterium
TCCACTATCATCTATCCACTATCATCTATCCACTATCATCTATCCACTATCATCTATCCACTATCATCTATCCACTATCATCTATCCACTATCATCTATCCACTCATTTAAGCGACTTATACAAATCTATATACTGCTGCGCCGAAGCATCCCAGGAATGATCTATTGTCATCATATGACCCCGCATCCAGGCATAAAGGTCAGGTTTATTTTTATAAAGGTCAATAGCACGACCTACCGAATAAGTAATGTCCCAAACAGATGCCTGATCGAACCGGATACCGAAACCCTGTGAATCGCCCATGTCAGTCACGGTATCTTTCAAACCACCAATATTTCTTACCATTGGCACGGTGCCATAACGGAGTGCATATAGCTGATTTAACCCGCATGGCTCCACCCTGCTGGGCATCAGTAAAAAATCTGACCCTGCATAGATCTGGTGGCTCAGCGGTTCGCTGTAACCAATAAACGAATTAAAATATCCCTTAAACTGATGTTTCATCTCATCCAGTTTCGTTTCCAGTGCAGGATCGCCGGAACCAAGTACCAGAAAATTGGCATTACCATTATGCTGATAAATTGATTGACTGATAGCTTCTGGTAATAAATCGGCAGCTTTCTCTCCTACCAGGCGGCCAACAAATGAAATTAAGGGTTTATCAGGATCCAATCCGAACTGCCCGGCCAATTCTTTTTTATTCTTCCTTTTTCCTTTTTCTACCTGCTCCTTGTCATAATTTTTTACAATCATACTATCTGTCAACGGATCCCAAACCTGTGTATCAATTCCATTTAGTACACCCAGGCTTTTGCCCTGTTCATACTGAAAGAGATTTTCCAATCCATTGGCTGCTCCTTTTAATTCATCGAGGTAACTATTGCTTACGGTGGTTACTTTCCAGGCGCATTTTACGGCTGAAGCCATCGGATTTATTGTTTTCTCCCAATCAAGCATTCCCCATTTCCAACTATCAAAAGCGGGCAGGTAATAATATTTATCCCAGCCGATCCATCCCTGGTATTGCGCATTATGAACGGTAAAAACAGTAGGTATTTCAGCCAGCTTTTCCCTGAATTCAAAACAATATTTAACCATAAAGGGAATAAGGCCGGTGTGATGATCATGACAATGAATTACATCAGGTTTATGTTCCCATTTATTCAACCAGTCACAAACAGCTACCTGAAAAGCAAGAAAACGTTCGGTATCATCATCATAGCCATAAATTTTATCCCTGTCCAGCAAGCCATTGATGTCAACTAAATATAAATCGAACCCAAGTTTGTTCGTTTTTTCTCTTATAACACTGTAATGGAAATACCGGGGGCCAATATGCTGGTCACCCTCATGTACCAACTCCCATTGATTCTCATAAAGAAATTTAGTACGGTACATGGGCATCACCACTTTCGCCACATGCCCTAATTCAGTCTGGTATTTTGGCAATGCCCCTACTACATCGCCAAGGCCACCGGCTTTTGCCATCGGGTAACATTCTGCTGCAACATGAATAATTTCCATAAATTATTTTTTACCTGCCTTATAGCCAATCATGGCATAATAAAGGATAAACAAATAGCAGGGTATCATTAATATAAAACCAAGTTGTTTTGATCCCATCATTTTAGAAACTTCACCATATAAAGGAGGCAATACGGCTCCGCCTACAATACCCATTATTAATAACGCAGCACCTATTTTGGTAAATTTCCCCAGACCATCAATAGCCAATGGCCAGATAGCAGGCCACATAACCGCATTGGAAAAACCCAATAAAGCAAAACAAATTACTGCCGGCATTCCATTCAAAAACATAGCTAATAAAACAAGTAGTATACTCAAAACCGTATTTGCTACTAATGCCTTTTGCTGCGTTATAAATTTAGGGATACAAATAATACCTGTTACATAGCCTAACAGCAATCCATAGCCGGTATAGGAAGCAAATGTAGAGGCTTTTTCCAGAGGATAACCCAACGATTCGCCAAACCCGGCAAATGTATCATAGCTGATTACTTCCACTCCTACATAAAAGAATATAGTCAAAGCGCCTAAAATCAAATGTGGAAATTGAAAAATGCTGGTATGGATTTTCAGGTGTGTAGCATCAATTTTCTCTTCTTCTTCTCTGATCTCAGGAAGATTGATAAAGTAAATAATAATTGCCAGTATAGATAATACTATTGCAATGGTGATATAAGGGCTAATAACCCTGGATGCGAGTAAATTCAGTTCTGCCGTCTTTCCTGCAGGATCCAGCACCAGCAATTTTGCTTTGAGTGCATCTACATCTTTCAACACAATGCCACCTAAAACAAAAACAGCCAATATTCCCGCAACTTTATTACAAATACCCATGATACTGATTCGTTGTGCCGCACTTTCAATTGGGCCCAAAACAGTAACATAAGGGTTAGACGCAGTTTGCAATAAGGCAAGTCCGGTACCAATTACAAATAGTCCGGAAAGAAACATAGGATAGCTGCGGGATTGGGCAGCCGGAATAAAAATAAGTGCTCCCACCGCCATTACTACTAATCCCAGTGACATTCCTTTTTTATAGCCTGTTTTTTTCAAAATAAAAGAAGCGGGAAGTGCCATTATAAAATAGGCTGCAAAAAAAGCAGAAGTTACATACAAGGATTGGGTAGTGGTAAGTTCGCAAGCGACTTTTAAATACGGAATCAGCTGGCTATTGGCCCAGGTAACGAAACCAAATATGAAAAATAAGGCACCAATGACAACAATGGGCAAAACAAAATCTCTCCGGTGGTTAGTAGCTTCAGATGATGTACGCATAGTAACAAAAAGTTTCCCGAACTTAATAAACAATCGGTAATTGTTGTAAAGTATTTTTAAGCTGAAAGAATCTGATAAAATATTTCTATATATTTAGAGAATTAAAGTAAAAATTTTCTTATGGAACAAAAAACAAAATGGGGTCAATTTGGTACGCTTATCAGTGTATTTTTCTTCTGGGGTTTTGTTGCTGCCAGTAATGATGTTTTAATCCCTGTATTTAAAGAAAAACTGCACCTTTCCCAGGTACAGGCTCAAATGGTTTCTTTTGCCTTTTATGTTGCTTATTCTGTTGGCGCCATTTTATATTTTTTCATCAGCAAAATGCTAAAACAGGATTTACTGAATAAAATTGGTTATAAAAATGGGATCAGTATTGGTTTGATTATATCTGCCATTGGCACCCTGTTATTTATACCTGCCGCAAGCGCTGAATCTTTTCCATTATTTATTTCTGGTTTATTTATTATCGGGTTAGGTTTTTCTTTGCAGCAAACTGCCGCCAACCCACTTGCCATCAATATGGGTAGTGCAGCTACCGGCTCACAACGGTTGAATATGGCCGGTGGTGTCAATAATTTTGGTACCACTATTGGCCCCTTAATTGTAAAACTGGCTATTTTTGGAACCGTATCTACTGTGATGGTAAGTTCATTGAGTGCAGTAAAAGTTCCTTACCTGATACTAGGTGCAGCCTTTTTAATAGTAGCGGCGATATTTTATTTTTCTTCGGTACCTAATCAGTTAGTCAGCAATACAGAGGATCTTGTTGAAGCCAAATCAACCTGGGTTGACAGAGGATCTCCTTTTAAATATCCCCAATTATGGCTGGGTATGATCGCCATATTTGTATATGTTGGCGTTGAAGTTAGTACGGCTGCCAATTTACCTGAATTTATGCATCAAAAATTAGGCACACCTGTAAGCGGCACCGCTCCTTATATTTCACTTTTTTGGGCGAGTTTAATGATTGGCCGTTGGACAGCTGCGGCCGGTGCATTTGGCTTTGCTGAAAGCACAAAAAAAATATTACAGTTTTTAATGCCCTACCTGGCATTTGGTGTTTATTTATTAGTGAATGCAATTGCAAAAAATGATTTGCAACCATTTTATGTATATAGTGTTGTGATCATTGTTTTAATAATTGCCAATCTGATGAGCAAAGGAAACCCGGCACGGCAATTAATGATATTTAGTTTGTTTGGAATAGTTGCTTTACTGGTAGCTATATTTTCACCAGATCATAACATCAGCGTTTATGCTATTTGCAGTGTAGGATTATTTTGTTCTACGTTGTGGCCATGTATTTTTACTTTATCTATCTCCGGACTCGGCAAACATACCAGTGAGGGCTCTAATTTTTTAATTTTTATGATCATGGGTGGCGGAGTGATCAGTATACTACAAGGTTATTTATCTGCTGATCATCTGCTGGGAATCAGTCTTTCCTATTTTGTAGGCATTGCCTGCTTTATTTATTTGGTTTATTATGCACTAAGGGCTAAAAGTGATCTTAAAAACCAGGGTATTGATTTGGATGAGCTAAGTAAAGTAAAAGGTGGCGGGCACTAAATAAATTCATTAGTACATTTATGGAGGCTGTCTCAAAAGCAATAAAAAACTAAACACAAAGTGCACAAAATAGAAAAGGAAAAAGTACACAAAGCTTTACTATTGAATTGTTTGATCTTTGTGGCCCTTTCGAATTCTTTGAGTTCTTTGTGGTTAAAACTACTTTTAAGACAGCCTCTTATTTTAAATTAAAAAACAATGGCAAAGTTTGCAATTGGTATTGATATTGGTGGTACCAACACCAAGTTTGGTATTGTAGATAAAGACGGTAATATAGTTCAACAAGACCGGTTACTTACCAATGAACCTGAAGGTGTAGAAGATTTTATTGAGGCACTGCATAACAAATTGCTGCCGATGATAGAAAAAGCCGGTGGTATAAAAAATTTCGCCGGAGTTGGTATTGGAGCCCCCAATGGGAATTATTATAGCGGGAATATTGAGTATGCTCCAAATCTGAAATGGCGGGGAATAATTCCTTTGGCTAACATGGCAACAGAAAAATTTGGTTTGCCTGTTAAACTTACCAACGATGCCAATGCGGCTGCAATGGGTGAAATGATGTATGGATGTGCAAAAGGTATGAAACACTTTATTACCATTACATTAGGTACAGGTGTGGGCAGTGGAATTGTAATTGATGGAAAAATTGTACTTGGCCACGATGGATTTGCCGGTGAGTTAGGTCATACAATCATTCGCCCCGGTGGCCGGTTACATAAAGGTACCGGTATCAGGGGTGTTCTTGAATCCTATGCTTCTGCTACCGGAGTAAGAGAAACCGCCTTAGAATTACTGGCAGAAAATCCGGATGTGGAAAGTTTGCTTCGTGATTATTCCATCAATGAACTTACCAGTCATTCCGTATATGAATGTGCCATTAAAGGCGATAAAATTGCCAATGAAATATTTGAATTTACGGGACAGGTTTTAGGTGAGGCATTAGCTAATTTCGTAATGTTCTCTTCTCCTGAAGCGATTGTTTTATTTGGTGGATTAACAAAAGCGGGTGATTTAATTATGAACCCGACTAGACATGCCATGGAATCCAACCTGATACAGATTTTTAAAAATAAAGTAAAACTCTTGTATAGTGATTTGCAGGAAGCTGATGCGGCTATCCTCGGGGCAAGTGCATTAGTATGGGAGTAATCGGCAGTATATATAACCGTTAGTTTTAACAATCTATCCTTTTGTTTGTAGTTTAAGTAAGTAATCAAAGAGATTGACTTCCGAAGAAATGCCCAGTTTTTTCCGAAGCCGGTATCGGCTTATTTCAACACCACGAACAGAAATATTCATTAATTGAGCTATTTCTTTCGTTGATAAATTCATTCGCAGATAAGCGCAAAGTTTTAGTTCATTACCAGTAATAGCAGGATGCTTTTCTTTTAAGCCGGCAACAAAATCGCCATGTACTTTATCAAAGTGCTTACTAAAGTTTTCCCACTCTTTATCCATATTATCATCTTCGGATAATGTTTTGAGCATTTTTTTTAATCCTGCAGCCGCCTCCGGGTTATCAATTCCCTTCATTACCTGCGTTATTTCAGCTTTAATTTTAGAAAGCAACTCCCCTTTCTTGACGAGGTGCATGGCGGAAGAAGCTACTTCAGAATTTTTAAAATTTATCTCATCTCCCAATTTTTCATTACGTAAGGCTATTATTTCACTTTCAGATTTACTTCTTTCCAATTCATGAATATAGGAAAGCCGCTTTTGCTCGTTTTCGTATTTTTCCTTTTGATGGATTAGTTTTTTCTTTTGCCATCTGTTTAAAAAATAAACTACTGCAATAAATATAATGAAATATAAAATTTTTGCAGTAATTGTGAGAAACCAGGGTGGCAGTACCACAAATGAATATATAGCAGCGACTGACTCGTTACCAAGATTGTTCCTCACCTTTACTTCAAAAGTATATTCCCCGGCTGGAAAATGGGTGTATTCTTTCACTGTGCGTTTTGTCCAGGCAGACCAATTGTCATCAAACCCTTTCAAACGGTAAGCATATTCAAGATTGGATTCATAGCCGAAAAGTATAGAAGAATACTCAAACTGTATTGTTTTCCACCCAGGTCCTATTTTCGGAATTTTATCATTACCCTGATTTTGTTTTTCATTCAAACCGCTACTATATCCTCCAAATAAAAGGCTATCCAATTTTCCGATAATTCGCACAGTCCTTATACGCAGTCCAAGGCTGGGCAAGGTTTTTTTATACTTTTCATAATTAAGATGAAAGAATCCCTTTTCTGCCCCAAAGAAAATGTTTGATTCATTGACAGGATAAATAAATTCAAATCCACTTAACATTTTATTATTTAATTCCGGCAGGTAAATAATGGCGGGTTCTTTTCCTGACAGATCAATAACACCCGGTGTTTTCTCGTGAATAAACCAGATATTTCCTGATTGATCTTCCTTCAGGTAGCGGATACTTTGCTCCCCTATTATTTTCTGATAATAAGGCGAGATTTCAAAATTATCAGCGTTTTCATTATACGTATAGATACCTTTTTCAGTAGCTACCACAACTTTATTTTTTATTTTAAACACATGATTATTTAAAATTGACGGCAATCCATTCTTTTCTGTATATGCATGTGTCAGGAAAGAGCCATCCCCAAGTTTACTTATTTTGAATACACCATGATATGGATGTGATACCCAGATATTATCCTCATTATCCAGCGCGATAAATCTTGAAGATTCTGTAAAGCCGGGAATTTGCTTCGATTGTACAAACCGTCCGTTGATGAAATCAAAAATAGCAAGCCCTTTATAATTTCCAGCTACCATTTGTGTAGAAGGCGAAATGCCAGACATGGGAATAAAATTCCAGAATCCGGGGCTGGAAGAAATGAGTTGGGATACTTTCCCTTTTATTTCGAATGCACCTTCATGATGACCCAGCATCAGCTGGTTGTTTATTTCAGCCAGGCCCCAGTTTTGTCCTTTTGTATTATTTACCAATGTGAAATCACCTTTACTGAAACTCAGATCCTTAACTTGTTTCAAGGCAACACTATAAAGTCCGGTAGTAGTACCAGCAAACAATTGATTGTCGAATATTATAGCTGAATATCCTGACCCATCCTGTGAGGCTGGATTGATTTGTTTGATAGCACTATTGTAAGATATAAGATCTATGCCATTATCAAGGCCCAACCATACATTACGTTGATTATCCAGAAAAATACTCAGGACATTATTATTCTGAATTTTTTCGGTTTTTGAAAACCGTTGTATGATATTACCCTTCCAATCGATAATATATATTCCACTATTATTAGTAGCTAAAATTATCCAATCAGCATTTACAGCCCTGGCTGCATAAATTCTTTCCGTTTCGAAAAGCTGGTTATTTGAAGAGACTATTGCGGAGATACCGGTATTAGAAAGTATGTAAAGACCATGTTTTAAAGTAGTGATAAGGGCGCTATCTTTTTTCAGTGATATAATACCTGTAACAAGATCGTTATCAGGCATGTCGCTTTTTAATCCTAAAGGAGTCCATATATTATTTTCAAATTTTAGCAACCCTGTTTTAATATCATGGCCATATAACAATCCGTTACAGATTCCTAAATAAGTCCATTCTGAAGGTGCATAATAAGCTTCGATGGCATTATTAGTTAATTTGAAAATTTTCCCCGTCGATCGAAAAAAAACACTTTTATTAAACGAGATGATGTCCCAAACATCGCCAAATGGATTATCTTTTGCCGGAATCAGCGTTGTTAATGAATGATACTGAAGAACTCCATTTTGGGCAGGCGCAAAATAACCCAATTCATCCTGGCCGCCGACATATATCCGGTTATCTAAACCAATTGCAACGGATCTTACAATTGTTTTATTTGGTAAGGGGTAAAGATTCCAGTTTCTGCCGTCAAAACTTAGTAAACCTTCATTATTAGCTACATATAAAATACCGTTCTTATCCTGCGTGAAATCCCAATTTTGCAATCCGCCACTATAGTCTTTCTTGGAATAATTAATAACATCAGGAAGCCCGATCGTGTTCTGGCAAAAAACAGAGACAGGTAAACAAATTAACAGGATCAATTGTTTCATAATCGAACAAATATTGCTTTGTGAAGGTAGAATAATTGTTTGATGTAGTATTGTAGTAGTGTTTTAGCCTCAAAATCAACTATTTTAACTTTGTGATGTAGTAAAGAAGAGGCTTTTTTCTTGGAAGCTGTAGGTGTCAAGGTTTATTTTTGGTAAATCGATTGGTATATTTCTCAAAAAACTAAAAACTTGCATATGAAAAAAATCTTCAAAGGATTTTTCCTTTTTCTATTGTTGCTTATTTCTACAGCATCAATAGCACAAAACAAAACAGTCAGAGGTAAAGTTACAGGCGATAAGGGGGAAGCGATATCCAAAGCTTCTGTTGTCGTTAAAGGCACAAAGCTTGGCACTACTACAAATGATAACGGGGAATTTAGTATTTCAGTTCCGGCAAGCGCTAAAAACTTAATTATCAGTTCAGTTGAGTTTGAAGCAAAAGAAGTTGCAATAACTGAAGGCCCTCTCGAAATAACGCTGAACCCAGCAGTTTCTAAATTAAATGAAGTAATTGTCGTAGGTTATGGTACTCAGCGAGTTACCAAAGTGTCCGGGGCTATTTCTACAGTAAAAGCTGCTGATATTGAAAAATTAAAGCCTGTAAGAACGGAAGAAGCTTTACAGGGAAAAGCTTCAGGAGTAACTGTTATTCAAAGTGGGTCACCAGGTTCCAAACCGACGGTTTTAATAAGAGGTATTCCATCATTCTCTGGTACAGATCCTGTTGTTATTATTGATGGAGTTCCACAATCGTTAACCGACCTCAATTCCATTAACCCAGCCGATATTGAATCTATAAATGTATTAAAGGACGCTGCTACTACGGCCATTTACGGTGTTAAAGGTGGAAATGGTGTTATCCTTGTAACTACAAAATCAGGCCGGAAAAATCAAAAAACTGAAATTGCAGTAAATAGCAATTATGGTGTACAGGAAGTACTCAATACGATCGGTGTGCTGAATGCGTCTGAATATGGTGCAATTATCAATGAAGGAAGCACTGTTGCCGGTGGCAATATTATTTTCCCTAATTTAAAAGATCTGGGTGTTGGAACTAACTGGCAAAATGAAATTTTTGAAACAGCTGGCCTTCAATCGCACAATATAACAGCCCGTGGGGGTAGTGAAAAGATGTCTTACTTTCTTTCTGGCGGCTACTTAAAACAGGGTGGTATTGTAGGTGGAAACGATAAATCAAATTTTAGCAGAGGTAACTTTACAGCCAACCTTAATTTTGATCTGAGTTCCAAAATAAAATTTATTGTAAATACTACGGGTGTTATCCTTAATTCTAAAGGAATACAGGAAAATTCTTTTAATAGTGTTATTGGTAGTGCCATTAATTATGACCCTACCGTAAGCATATTAAACACCACTCCGAACACTGTTGGGAAATATGGATTTAGTAAACTACTATTATCGGAAATATTTAACCCACTAACGAAGCTCGATAATACTTATAATAGGAATGTTGGTAATAAGCTTTATGGAAAATTTGAATTTCAATATGATGTAATCAAAAATCTTAAACTCACCAGCCGTTTTGGTTATACAAAATATGATGGTAATGCTAAAAGCTTTGCACCGTTGGTATTTTATGGTCTGAATAACGTTGATAATTCAATGAATGCAAATGGTTCCGCAGTGGTAGGCCAGCATAATAGCGTGTCGCATGAAAAAACAAGTAATTTCAATTATACCTGGGAGACTTTTGGCAATTATAATTTTAAAATAAAAGATAAGCACAATTTCGAAACTGTTCTTGGATTTTCTCAGGCAAAAGTATCCGGCAATGCAGCCGGTGCTTCCAGGCAGGATGTACCATTTAATTCATGGGAGTTTGCAGATTTTACCGGAGCTGTTGGAAATAATTCTGCTACCAATACCAATGCGCTTAGCGGGTACTACTATCAGTATTTCAGACGCAATCAGTCTTTCTTTGCCCGGGTAAACTATGATTACCAGGATAAATATTTAGCTTCTTTTACGGCGCGTCGTGACGGTTCATATGCGTTTGGTGTTGATAATAAATATGCCAATTTTTATTCCGGTTCTCTGGGTTGGGTAGTTTCAAAAGAAAAATTCTTTCAATCTGATTTTATCGATTTCCTGAAAATAAGAGGAAGCTATGGATCTATTGGAAATGAGAATGTAAATCCACAGTTTGTAGGTATCATCACTGGAGGACCAAGTTATGGCAATCCGCCTAATAGCAATGGTTATACATTCAACAATGTATTTTATCCCGGATCAACCGTTGGTTCAGCTGCTAATGATGCATTAAGATGGGAAAAACAGGTACAATTAAATGCTGGTTTCGATATGACATTCTTTAAAAGAAGATTTAATATCTCTGCTGATTATTTTCAGAAAGATGTTGATGGTCTGTTGTTTACCCCTTCAGCATCTTTATACCTGGGTACTGTTCCTATTCCTACTGCAAATATTGGTTCTACAAAAAGTAGTGGTATTGATATTACCCTTGGGTATACGGAGACATTAGGCAAAAGTTTGAAAGTAAATACTTCGTTGACTTTTACAACAGCTAAAAATGAAGTAACTGCCACTAATAGTGATGGTTCTGCGAAAATTCTTGGTGGATATTATTTTAATGGTCAATCACAGAGTGTAACGGTATTTGAAAAAGGATTTACACCCGGATATTTTTATGGCTATAAAACAATGGGTTTATTTCAAACACCTGCAGAAGTTGCCGCATCTCCTACCCAGGGCGGTGCACAGGCAGGTGATATACGCTTTGCAGATATCAATGGAGATGGTAAAATAACCTCAGCTGATCAGACAAAAATTGGTGATCCTTTCCCAGAATTTACTTTAGGATGGAGTCTGAATCTTGAATATAAAAACTTTGATTTCAACGCATTTACTTATGCATCTGTAGGTAATGATATCTATAGTGCGTATGAAAGAAATGCTAACTATACAAACAAAGCAAGGTCAGTACTGGGCAGATGGACAGGCCCGGGTACTACTAACGATGCAAAAAATCCAAGATATTCCTTTACGGATGGCAATAGTAATATACGTGTTTCAGACAGGTATGTTGAAGATGGATCATTTATAAAAATTAAGAACTTACAGTTGGGGTATACATTCCCTGCTTCAGCTACAAAAAAGATTTTAAGTCGCCTCCGTATTTATGCGCAGGTAAAAAATGCGTTTGTATTTACCAAGTATACAGGTTTTGACCCGGAAATATCAGGTGGCATTTTGGATTCAGGAATTGACCGGGGAGCATATCCCCAGGCCAGAACTTTTGCATTTGGTATTGATATAAAACTTTAATCATCCATTAAAACTCTTGTACAATGAATAAGATTGCTATTAAAATTCTAAGCCTGGTTTTTTTAACCTCCTTGCTTACTTCTTGTAAAAAATGGGTTGATTATAATCCCCATGAAGATTTCAGAATAACAGAACTTGATTATTTAAAGTCTGAAACTGATTACCGCACTATGGCCATTAGTGTGTATACACCTATTCAGTGGCTCAACCAGGCGGTGCCGGTTGGTGATATTGCATCTGATAATGCAGTAAGTGGTGGTGAGAATGCGTCTGATGTATTGTCATTACAACAGATAGATGATTATACGCATACTCCCGTTAATTCAACACTCACAGAATTATGGCAGGCCGCTTACGAAGGAATCAACAGGGCAAATTATATGACCCAGTACAAAGCAAAAAACCTGGCTGGCGAACCAGTTGATTTTGCCGGCAAAGATGCTTTATATGGAGAAGTTACTTTTTTGAGAGCGTATTATTATTTCCATCTTGTGAGGTTTTTTGGTGATGTGCCGTTGTTTTCAGATAAAAGACTCGGCTTAAATGAATCTAAATCATTACAAAAGTCATCAAAAGCTGATGTTTATAAACAAATTGAGTTGGACTTAAACAGTGCGATCGCTGTATTGCCTGCTATCCAGGTAGAAAAAGGAAGAGCGACAAAATATGCCGCCCAGGCTTTACTGGGTAAAGTATTATTGTATCAAAATAAATTTGATGCAGCAGCCGCCATGTTGGAAAATGTAATTACACCTAATGCTTTTTCACTGGTAGCAAATTTTGGATCTATTTTTTTAGCAAGCGGCGAAAACGGGCCTGAATCAGTTTTTGAAATTCAATATTCTAATACTTCTCCTTATTATAATTGGGGTGGTGTTACCAGGGGACAGGGAAATCATTCTGTACAACAATGTGGTATAAGAGGATTGAATGGTACAAATGGTATGCCTTATGCTGCGGGATGGAGCACAAACCTACCGACACAAAATTTAGCTGCAGCTTATACAGCCGGTGATAAAAGAAAAGATGTTACCGTACTTAATATTGAAGCCTATAAAACAGCAAATCCATCTTTTAATGTTACCTACCAGGTTGCGCCTTTTAAAAATACAGGTTTATATAACCAAAAATATTTACCCCGCAATGGTGAAACATCGGGCCAGGTTGAATTAAACTACCTTAATAATTTCAGAACTATCCGCTTTGCAGAAGTATTATTAATGGCAGCTGAAGCAAATAACAGGGCTTCTGCACCAAATGATGCAAAAGCTCAAACTTATTTAAACAGGGTTCGTCAAAGAGCTTTTGGTGATCTGTTACATAATATCTCTTCTACCGGTGCCACTTTAAAACAAGACATCTGGGATGAAAGAAGATTGGAGCTGGCCATGGAAGGAGACCGCTTTTTTGATTTAGTCAGAATAGGTCAGGCAGCCGCCAAAATCACCAACTTCAAAACAGGTAAACATGAAGTGTTCCCGATACCTCAACAGGAAATAAGCATTTCAGGATTGACTCAAAATGCCGGTTATTAATAATTAACAACTAAAAATTAACGATTATGAAAGCATTGAAATATTTTTTGAGCCTCTCCTTTTTACTGGTGATGGCAGCGGGATGTAAAAAAGAAAACAATGATGACATTTCTTTTTTGGATAGCGCTACTGCTTCGGGTAAATTGACTGCTCTATTCGAGATTACACAGGACAATTCAGGTCTTGTAACAATAACTCCAAATGGTGAAGGCGTATCTTATTATGAAATATATTATGGGGATGCCACCACAACACCCGCTAAGGTTTCACCTGGAAAAAATACGCAACATATATATGGGGAAGGTGTATATAATGTAAAAATCGTTGCCTTTAATATTATAGGAGTAAAAACGGAAGTAACAAAGCAACTAACTGTTTCTTTCAAGGCCCCTGAAAATTTAGTTGTAACTGCTGTAATAGATGGAGCCAACAGGTACAAATTAAATGTTTCTGCAACGGCTCTTTATGAAACAATGTTCAGAGTGTATTTTGGTGATGTTCCTAATGAAGTACCTGTAACCTTTTTGGAAGGAGCTACGGTAAGTCGTATCTATGCTACTGTGGGCACCTATACATTGAGAGTTGTAGCGTTAAGCGGTGGTGTTGCTACTACCACCTTTACTACAACAATTACAATTACAGACCCTGTTCTTTTACCGATAACTTTTGAATCACCAACAGTGAATTACACGTTTACTGATTTTGGTGGTGGCGTCGTTACTAAAATTATCAACCCTCAGTCTAATGGAATAAACACAAGTTCTAATGTTGGTAGAATGGTAAAAAATGCTCCTGAGGTTTGGGGAGGTAGTTTGATAAGTTTAGGAAACCCTATTGACTTTTCGGCAAACAAGATTTTTAGAATGAAAGTTTTTTCTCCAAGGATTGGAGCAAAGGTTTTATTGAAAGTTGAAAACCAGACTAACGGCGGAATCAGTTTTGAAAAAGAAGTACTTACTACCGTTGCCAATACCTGGGAAGATATGGCTTTTGATTTCAGATCAATTAATACAGCCAATTCTTATCAAAAGATTGTGTTGATTTTTGAATTGGGAACAGTGGGTAATGGATCGGCCAATTTCACTTTTCTATTTGATGATATCCGGCTTACCAATCAAATGCCAACAAGTCTGTTAGCCTTGCCGGTAACTTTTGACCAGGCGGGTATAAATTATGAGGTTATTGATTTTGGAAATAATCAAAGTGTTGAAGCCAATGATCCGACTAATGCGGCTAATAAAGTAAAAAGAACAACCAAGCCTTCTGGTGCTGAAACATGGGCCGGAACTACGATTGGTGCTGGATTTACATCTAGAATTCCTTTTACAGCCAGTACTACACAAATGAGTATAAGGGTTTATTCACCAGCAGCAGGAATTCGCGTCAGGTTAAAAGTGGAAGACCGTACTAATAATGCGAGATCAGTTGAAACAGAAGCAATGACACAAGCAGTTAATACCTGGGAGACATTGATATTTGATTTTGCCAATCAATCTTCCGGAACAGCGGCTATGAATCTTACATACAATTATGATATGGCGTCTGTCTTCTTCGATTTTGGAAATGCAGGTACCGGAAGAATCTTTTTTTGGGATGATGTAAGGTTTTTAGCAGCTAATACAACACCCAATTATTTAGTTCTTCCTCTCGATTTTCAATCAACCACTTATGCTTATCCATTTACGAATTTTGGCGGAGGTGTTGTAACAGTAGTTAACAATCCAAGTGCTACTGGAATTAATACCAGTACCAAAGTTGGCAAGATGGTGAAAGGCCCGCCTGAAGTGTATGGTGGTAGTTTTATAGAATTGGTAAATCCGATAAATTTTTCAGTGTTAAGAACATTTAAAGTAAAAGTATTTTCTCCGAGAGTTGGTGCTAAACTGCTTTTGAAAGTTGAAAATGCAACCAATGGTGGAATAAGTTTTGAAAGAGAAGTAACTACAACCACAGCAAATGCCTGGGAAGAATTAACCTTTAATTTTTCAGCAATCAATGCGGGTAATTTTTATTCTAAAATTGTATTGATTTTTGACCTCGGAACCACAGGTGATGGTTCACCAAACTTTACCTATTATTTTGATGATATAACACTTAATTAATTTTAAAAAAAATACATCATGACAACTAAAATAAAATCGATAACTGCTTTTCTTTTACTGTTGGTGGTTATCAGCAGCTGTAAAAAAGATGAGTATTCTTTTGGTGATATTAAAGCGCCTACAGGTCTCACTTTAACTACCGTTATTGCAGGGGTTGATGCTGCTAATCCAAATGGAAATGGCACAGGTACTGTAAGTATTACAACTACCTCCTCAAGTGCACTGACCTATAATATAGATTTTGGTGATGGCACTTCCAGGGTGGTTCCAACAGGTACTATTAGTTATAAATACACAAATCCAGGTACTTCTGACTATACAATTTCAGTTAATGCAATAGGTACTGGTGGCGCTATTTCCACCATCAGTAAAAAAATATCAGTTTTTGTTGCCTTTGTGATCCCTGCGCCTATTGTTGCGGCTATAACAAATGGTTCTTCAAGAATTTGGATTACTGATAAAGCAGCCCAGGATCATTTTGGTGTTGGAGCAGGTGATTCCTTTTTCCCTAACTATTACGGGGCGACTCCTAATTCCAGAGAAGCCTGTGCATATGATGATGAAATTACTTTTTCGAAAGACGCACTTGATAGGATATCTATGACTATTGATAATAAAGGAGCTTCATTTTCTATAGGTGCTTCTACTTCATTCTATGGTGTTAGTGGTGGAGATGGATGTTATGCAATTAGCACTGGAGGAACGAAACTGCTTAGTTTTTCAGATGCAACTTCAGCCTCCACTCCTGCTAATTCAACGCGAATACAATTTAGAGTTCCTGGAAATGGGATCATTAATTTTGGAACCGGAGGGGTAGTCTATGAAATTCTTTCTTATACACCTACTACTATGTTTCTTAGAAATATAGGTTCTGACGGTAATTCCTGGTATCAAAAATTAAGAGTAAAACCATAATATAATGATTCGCTTATCATTTTATTTATTCTCTTTTATTTCTTTTATTGCCTGTGGTAAAAAAGACACACCAGGTGGAGGTACTACCAATACGCCACCTACCAACTTAACAGTAAGCGCCATAGTTAGTACTAATAATAGCGGGAATGTAGCATTTACCGCAAGTGCTACCAATGCTGTCAGTTACGATTATGATTTTGGTAATGGAGTGTTTCAAACAATTGCTTCAGGGGTAGTAACTTACCGATACACAGCATCTGGTACGTATGCGGTGAATGTTGTAGCAAAAAGCCAGGGAGGTTTAACCATATCTAAAAGTATACAAGTTACTGTTGTAGTTACATTGGGTTTGCTCTGGTCTGATGAATTTGATGTAGATGGCGCTCCTAATTCCGGTAAATGGGGATATGATATTGGTACGGGTACTAATGGTTGGGGAAATAGTGAATTACAATATTATACATCAAGACCTGAGAATGCAGTTGTGCAGGGTGGTATATTAAAAATAAAAGCAATCAGGGAGAGTTTTAGCGGAAGCGCTTTTACTTCAGCCAGGTTACTTTCAAAGGGTAAGTTTTCCTTTAAGTATGGTAAAATAGAAGTGAGGGCAAAGCTCCCGGTAGGGGTTGGTACATGGCCAGCTATCTGGACGCTCGGTAATAATATCAGCACGGCAGGGTGGCCTGCTTGCGGCGAAATGGATATTATGGAACACAAAGGCAGTGAGCTGAATAAAATATACGGCACGCTGCATTATCCCGGCAGATCAGGAGGAAATGCAGATGGCAGTACTAAAATTATTACTAATGCCACTACAGAATTTCATATTTATTCATTAGAATGGACGGCTTCTTTTATAAAGATTTATGTCGATGATCAGTTGTTCCATACGGTGGCTAATTCACCCGCTATTCCTTTCAACCAGGATTTCTTTATTATTTTGAATGTGGCAATGGGAGGGTCTTTTGCAGGTGCTGTTGACCCTGCTTTTAACAATTCGACGATGGAAATAGATTATGTGCGGGTTTATCAGTAAAGGTTTACTAACGAAAATGCAATTATTTACACGATAAATCCGAAATAGTTGAAAGGAGGAATTAAATAATAGCAGTATTGGAAATTTTTGTCTCAAAGCAAAGCAGTTTTATATAAGCAATCTTTAAGAAACGGATCGTATTTACTTATTCAAGTTTATGCCTCCGTTTTTTTATCCCATTTTTTAAAAAAAAAATGACTGATTCTTATAAAAAGAAGCGTACAGGTTTAATAAAAAATAATCCGAAAGAAAAATAAAGTAGTCGTCCTTGTAGTATGTTTTCTGGGATGTAACAAGACCGATATCAGGTGAAGAAATAAAATCAACGTGTTTCTAAGTATCAAAAAAAAATACTTAAAAAGTAAGTCATTAATAAGTTTGATGTATGAAAAAAAGCCTTGCTATCTTTTTTTGCTTTTCCCTGCTCGATGGGCACATAATTTAAAAACATATAAAATGAAAAAAGTAATTGTAGCCGCATTATTAGTTGTTGGAATAACAGCATTTGCGCAAGAAAAAGAAGGAAAAAGAGCTGGAAAGGAAAAATTAACTTCGGAGCA
>JANMLJ010000400.1:0-3203 GCA_031372465.1 Chitinophagaceae bacterium
CAAAGGAACCAGGCTGGCCGTACTTTATAATGATGAGGGAAAAACAAAGTTTTTTGTATATGACCTGGTAAACCATACCAAACTCTGGAAACAGGAAATTGATAAGTTTGATCAGATACAGGATATGAAATATATGCTTGATAATAATACATTATTATTCAGCGGTGTTAGAAGCGGTCAGACCGATATTTTTATTTATAAAATAGATAAACAAACCATTGAACAGGTTACCAATGATGTATATGATGACCTTGATCCATCCTTTGTAGCCTTTCCCAATAAAACAGGAATTTTATATTCCAGTAACAGGCCATCCGCACAGGCAGCCAGCAGTGATGATTCATTACCTGGTAGCCATTTCAATATATTTCTTGTTGATAACTGGAATAAATCTGATGTAAAACAAATATCCAAACTTAGTGATCTGAAACATGGCAACGCCCGCTTTCCTTCACAGTATAATCAGTCACATTTTACTTTTATCAGTGATGAAAATGGAATAAATAACCGCTATGCTGGTTTCTTTACTACCAAAAGGGCTGGCCTGGATACATTGATATTTATCGGTGATGAAATGTTGCGCAATCCACCACAAAAAGATGTAGATAGTTTGCTTAAAGAATGGAACAAGAACGATATCGATTCCGTTGGATTTGTCTCTATAACCAATGACTCTTCCTATGTTTTTCCCCTGACCAATTACCAGAGCAGTATGCTGGAGACAAGAACTGCCGGCGACAATCAACAGGTAAGTGAAGTGGTAAAACTGGGAACTATAAAATTATTGTACCGGTTAAAAGTGGATGAAAACAACCTCAAAAACCGTAATATCAATGCAAGGCCTTCCGAGTATATGAAAAAAGTGATTGAAGAAGAAAAGAAGGCATCGAGGAAAGAATCTACCTATCAGCCAAAAGATGCCCAACCAAAAAAACAAAACGATCAATTCAATACCGGTTTTGAAGATGATAAAACGGATGTTTCCAAAACAGGTAAAGTGGTGGAAGCAACTGTATCAAAAAGGGAACCAATATTAAAAAATGCGAAAGTATATGAGTACCGGCCACCCAAATTTTCGAATGATTACCTGGTGAGTGGATTTAATAATAGCGTTTTGGTGAGTCGTTTTCAACCTTACCAGGGTGGAAATGGACCTATTCAACTCAGTAATGATAATCCGTTGAACGGCATTATAAGAGTAGGAACTTCAGATCTCTTTGAAGATTGGAAATTTGCCGGTGGATTCCGCATTACTCCCAATTTAGATAATAATGAATATATACTTAGTACCCAATACCTGAAGAAAAGAATGGATTTTGGTCTTACCTATTATCGAAACAGTGTATTGAATCCACCACTTTATAATGATTCAGCCTTTTTCAATGTAAAACAATACACTAACTTATACCAGGTGTCGATTACCTATCCGTTTAACCGGATAAAAAGTCTTCGTTTCAATCTGGGTTACCGTAGTGACAAATATGTGAAGCTGGCAAATGATCAATTTCCAAATCAATCGTTAAGAGGAAAAGACAACCGGCAAACCTATGCGTTGGCACATATAGAATATGTTCATGATGATGTGATAAACCCTGCTACAAATATCTGGAACGGCCTACGGTGGAAAGCGTACATGGATCTTAATGCCCGTATTTCTAAAACTGGCGCCTCAGGAAAAAATCCAACAACTTTCAATTTTGGTTTTGATGCAAGGCACTATCTGCCTATTTACCGTAATATTATCTGGGCGGTTCGTGCAGCAGCTGATTTCTCCTGGGGTACCGAAAAGTTTATTTATTTCCTTGGAGGAGTTGATAACTGGCTAATGTTTGGTGGCAATCAAAGAGACAATGGAACGTATCGGTATTTTAATCCCGCCAACAAACCTGACCCGGATGCGGCTTATGCTTTCCAATCTTTAGCGGTGAATTTGAGGGGCTTTAAACAAAATGTAGCAAACGGCAATAATGCAGCCGTAATAAACAGTGAAATAAGGATTCCGCTATTTACTTCTTTCTTTAATAAACCTATCAATAATGCCTTTCTTCGAAATTTCCAGTTAGTACAATTTGTAGATATGGGAACTGCATGGAATGGCAAATATGATAAGATAGAAAGGCCAAACGTATTGTATGGCTCGCCGCCCATTACTGTAAAAGTAAAAGCAGGTGGTATCGGACCATTTGCCGGTGGTTATGGATTTGGTGCAAGAAGTACTTTACTGGGCTACTTCCTCCGTTTTGATGCAGCCTGGGAAATGAATGTACTCTTTAAAGGAAAACCACTTTATTATTTTGCAATGGGACTTGATTTTTAATAACAACAATTTTTTATAAAAAGAGGCTGTCAAAAAGCTACATATTGCCGGTCCACAGGACCCTGAGGGGAAGACGGATTTACCCATCGAAGCATTAGCGTAGGAG
Source organism: Chitinophagaceae bacterium (assembly GCA_031372465.1). Lineage (GTDB taxonomy): Bacteria > Bacteroidota > Bacteroidia > Chitinophagales > Chitinophagaceae > JJ008. The sequence goes on from JANMLJ010000400.1 coordinate 2,424, forward strand.
GGAAGTCGGGAAGAAAATAGTAGTTGAATTTCAATACTAGCCTTCTTATCGCCTTACCGGCATTTATTCTTGAATTCACTTTTGGGACAGCCTCTTTTTTTTCTCAGAACGAAGAAGGAATTAGAAAGCTTACACTTCAAATTACTGATACCTATTATTGCTTAAGCACACTTTCAATATGCGGCAATGCCCTTCCTATATTTCCTCTAATATTTTGTAATCGCACTCAGCGCACTGTTCAGCCGAAGATACCCACCGCAAGTTCTGTCCAAATGAGCAAGAGCGTTGCCAGAATAGCTAAGCAGATGGCGATTCTATATTTGGGTTTTTTTATCTTCCGTAATACAAACTCACACAGGAGACCAGTGCCGATCAGTAGAACACCCGCGGTAATAAAATCGACCAGCGTCCAGTTCACTTCATCTGTGTACTCCATCGCTATTAGTGGTATGAGCAAGAGAAGTGTTACTGTTAGAAGAATCCAGCTAAATCTTTTGTTCTCCCTAATCAAAAATTTTATATTCATATTACTCTATTTTTAGTTATGAATTTTGCTTGTCAATTTGAGTTGTCAAAATTAATTTCTTGTGGCATAGCCACTCCTTTGAAGCAGTCAGTTTAAAGTTAGCAGTGTCCCCTAGTGGTTACAGATAACATATCAGCTTGACTTCTCCGCAATCCATTTCCACCAGAAAATGGTGCAGGTTCCATATACAAATATTTCATAGAGATCATCAGTGACGGAATGACCGTTTTTAACTACTGCGATACACACAGGCG
>JANMLJ010000431.1:0-1660 GCA_031372465.1 Chitinophagaceae bacterium
ATCCCATGTCCAGTCATCCACATAAAAAGGGCGACTTTCCTTATGAATTTTTTTATCAAACCCACTATAATAAGAGGAGTCTTCGGATATATTTACCATTCGTTCATAACAACGATATAAGGCTGTATAAAAAGAACGCTTTTGCCCCTCGGTACCTCCTTCTACATTTATCTGCGACATCACAACATTCCAAGCCTGTTTTCCTTCATCAACTACCGATTGAAAACGCTTATAACTTATTTCATTTTCGTAATTTCTCTTTGCCTGCTCTGCACTCACATAACTGATGGCGTATTTAAACTCAACCTGGTTTGTAGTTTTTGGAAAAGTAATATATGCTTTTGCCTCTTTACTTTCAATATGGCTATTCTGCTGTAACTGATTGTTTTGAACAATCCCGGGTGTTCCTGCGCTACTAAAAACGCCGTACATAAACACGTTGATATCATCATGGTAAACTTCCATTCCGGCAATTTCCGTAGGTGACAAAAAATGAAATGATGCTACACCAGCATTATAAACTCCAAACAAAATTGATTTGCTTTTGGCAGCAGGAAACGAAAAGCGGTAGAAACCAGTCTTTTTTCCGGCAGTAAATTCAACGGTGGTTTCGTCATCAATTAAATAAGTAGAATAGAACCAGGGCTTATTAATTTCAAGATTATGGTCATAAGTCATTCTGGCATTCCAGCTTTCTTTGGTTAAGTCTCCGATAGCAGGTTTTAATGAAAATACCTGTCCTAAACGGTGAGAAACGATATTTAAAGGGAAACTTGAAATCTGGTCGTCCAGGAAATCTTTTCTTTGCGGTGTAAACCTAATAAGCTGATTTGGAAGTTGTACAGTTGGCCTGGTTGGCTCTAATAATTGGCCAACATTTCCGATGGTAGGGTCAATATAAATAGTGTTTGAAACAGTTACTGGTTTATTTTGTGCAATACTAACATTCATCAAACAGCTAAAAATAAATAGTATAAGTATTTTGCCTGCAACAGGATGGCCGCAGAAGGTAGAAAAGAATTTATCTCCTGTATTTCTGCAGTTTCCTTTCAAACCTATTTTTTGTAAAAATTTCATACAACCGGGTTTTAGCAACAATACATTGCAATAAACAATTGCTACCTTAATAAATGAACTAATAAATCAACTAATTAAAAATTAATGGGGCTAATTTTTATTATTTTCGAAAAAAACGGGTAAAATGATGAAGCCTTAGTTGGAAGTTTTCCAAATCCGATAGATTTTGATCTCACAGGTTGTTGGTGACAACAGCCAAGTCTGACGGTTTTGGTCTTAACTAACCGATCAAAATCCCCTACCAAAAATGAGAAAATAGCAGGCGTCTATTTTCCTGAAACAGGCTATTATTGTAAAATTTGAGAAGTTATACCAAATGGCTTATTAAACAGCCCAATACATTTCACGCAAAGAAAAGGCGGCGCAAACCTGCCTGTCCGGTAGGTAGGGAATACATAAGACAAATTATTATTTCACGTTGATATTACCCTGAAAATTTCAAAAAGAATGGGCAGCTCTTACGCCTGTAATTTTAGGGCACTAAAAGGGAAATCAGGCTTTTGAAGATATTATACCATTTAGATTAAATAAGCTATTGAGAATGTACTCATTTGCCGTGTATTTGCACACAGCCTGTAATGAC
>JANMLJ010000444.1:0-3734 GCA_031372465.1 Chitinophagaceae bacterium
CCTGAAAGGCCGGATGGCAGCGGTTTCCAGGCCGATGCATCAAAGAGTCCGTTTTTTACATTTTCTCTTCTCCTCGCCGGCATATTCGTATTGTAAAATATTTTCCACGGAATATTATTCCGGTCCATATAAGCAATGCGGTTAGCCATCAGGCTGGCAACAATGATTTCCAATTTATTTGTTTGTTGTAATGTTGAAGCAGGAATACTACATTCAAAGGTTGGGCCTATCAGGGTGGTAATCTTTTTGCCATTTAAAAACAATTCGGCAGTTTCGTTTACTTTGCCCAGGTTCAATTTCCATTCGGCTGCTTTACTTTCCGGCTTGTTGAATGTGATGGAATATTTAGCAGTGCCTGAGAAATTTTTAACGTCGTCACCCTTCAATTCCGTCCAGGATCCCAATGAGTTAGTAGTGGTCTTTGCGGGTAACACGGTACCACCATTCAGAAATTCGATCGTCCAGGTTCCTTTTATTTCCTGTGGCTGCCCTATTTCTTCGGAGTAAGGATAGCCGTTACCTGTCTTCTTCGATTGGTATGATTGCAATATAGCCGACTCATAAGATTTCAACTGGAGCAATACTTCAACACCACCCTTATCATTTTTCCTCCATTTTGCCAGGCCATTATTGCTTGTCATAGGATCAAACAAAGCCAGTGTTGCAGGACTTTCATTTAATTGTATCCAGTTATTAAAAGGTATATCAGTGCGGTTATTTATAAAATAAATAGTTCCGTCAGTGTTTTTTCTGCGAAGAACGGATAAGCCTTTATCGGCATAGCTTTCCCTTCTTGTTTTTGCCGCTTCCAGTAAAACATCAATATTATCATCCATCAAAAAAACACCTTTCCCAACAACTGCTTTTTTAATGTTACCTGATTTTGAAAACTGCAATTGATTAACTAATTGTTGAAATGTATTTCTCCTTGCATCCAACTGACCATAGCCGGGCACATCTATAGGTAAATTTTTATATACCAGAATAGTAGCTCCATTTTTTGCAAGCTCCACTAATTTTTGAAATGATTTTTCGGTGATCAGTTTATTAGCCGGTAATAAAATTGTCTGGTAACTATTGCCGCCACTGATTATTTTGTTTCCACTATTGGTAAAATTTTTCAACTGCCTGTCAGAAAAGAAGTCAAAACTATAACCTTTTTCCACCATTGATTTTGCTACCTGCTCAAAATCCGTTTTCTCAAAATTTCTTTCTATCCCATCAAAATGCTGAAGCAAGGCAGTACCCGGTTCCGAATAACGGTCTATGATCGGGTAATACAATAACACATCATTATCAGGCTTTCCATTCTGTAAAAAAGATTGCACCCTTGCGATATAAGTATTTAATGTAGAAAAATCTTTCCATTGGGGATTGTTGGGCTGAAAATGAACAGCCGCATAAAATAACCAGCCCGGCCAGGGGGCCGCTTTCGGCGAATACGCAGTACCGTGATAAAAAATATGGTTAACACCACCGAGAAAATAAAGGTCAATTGCTTTTTTTACATCCCCCCAGGAAGAGAGAAAATGTTCATTCAACCAGGTAGCTGATTCAGAAGAAACTAATTTTTTCCCGGTAACATTGGCAGCAGATGTTGCAAATTTGAAACGAAGTATATCAGTACCTTCTGTTTCGGGAATATCTACCACACTATACAAATCCAGTGTATTGGCCGGCGAACCATGCGATTGATTACGGACCATCTTCCCTTTTGAAGTGGCCCATTTTTTCCAGGTGATGGTGAAATGTTCTAATAACAATTCATCAATAACAGAACGATAATCGTAGATCACCCTGCTATTTATGTCGTCTTTATCTTTTCCAAATAATGCCGGCAGGTTATCTTCGAGGCGATAGCCTTTTCTATTCTTAAATTCTGCAAACAATTCAGTTGTCCAATTGCCCTGGCCTCTTGCATCATCTACTTCATACGAATCATTAAAGAAAGAACGGAGATAGGAAATATCATATCCTTTAAAAGCCTTGTCGAATCTCTTAAAATAATCAGCCGATGCTGTTGAGGAGAAATGATCAATGGCATATCCTTCACCACCGGGAGCAGCTCTCTCTACCATTTTTCCGTGAAGACCTTCAAACAATGCATATAATGTCCATTTTCCTGCTGGTGCTGTCCAATTCAGTTTTCCTGCTGCATCTACTTTAGCTGTAATATCTATACCACCTGAATTATCCGACCCAGGTTTATCCAGGTAAGCCATCAGAATTTTTAATGGCAGCTTACCAGGATATTGTATCTGGTCCAATGCCAGTGCCTGCAAATTTTTATTGATATAAACAGGATTTAATATCGAATCAATACCAGCAGGTTTATTATTCGCTGTTCTCACTAATGTTTCCTGGTTATATTCAATCGTTTCTTTTAATTGCTCACCACTTTTAATGCTGTATGTTTTAAAATAAATTGTTTTGCTGGCATCTTTATCTGTCACCCATGGTCCGCCGAAAGGCCAGCCAGTGCCATTGGCAAGATCAACACCTACACCTAATCTTTTTGCTTCTGCCAAAGTATGGGTGAATAGCTGCATCCATTGTGGCGACAAAAATTCAACGAACTGCTTTTCATATCCGTAAATGCCATAGATGGGCGTCAACTCCACTCCGCCTAATCCTGCTTGCTTGTATTGATCAAGATTCCAGGTGAGGTCGGCTTTATTAACAGCACTTCCCTCCCACCACCATCTTGTCCATGGTTTTGTTTGTTGAGTAATAACCGGCCATTTTATTTGTGCAGTCAGATTAACAAAGAAGCAACTAATCAGGGATACCAGAAATACTTTCTTCATGTAATTTCATTTTTTCAAGCGAAACATATAGAATTGCTGACGAATTTATAATGCTGTACTTTTCTTTACTTCCACCGCATACACATTTGACTCACCTTCAAAGTTGGCTCTGAATATTATCCATTTACCATCCGGGGTAAAGTGAACATTCGGTTCCAATTTATATTGATGATGCTTCATGTTCACTAATTTTTCCACATCAAACTTATCGCCATTGGGAGTAAACAAATTGATCCATTGTCCATTGGGTGCTTTGGCTACAGCACCAGGGTCGCCGCCATCTCCGGCAAATAATGTTTCATCCGCATTGGAATTATAATGTACACTCCAATCGTTTCGTTCAAGACTGTATTTTTTTTCTTTACCGGTTGCCACATCATATCCAGCAACAAAAAATGTTTGCCCACGTGGTTGCTGCAGATCAAACCATTCGGTTTTGCCGTTTTGACCAAACCATTCATGCCCCCATATTTCCATATCCATGGTACGATGATGGATTTGGGTGATCTTCTTTGTATTCACATTGATATGCCAGATCCTGTTCACTTTGTGCCAGGGCCCTTCGTGGCAAAATGATAAGAGTGCCGGATCAGTAGTGGAAAATTGCAAATGGTTCAACCAGGCACTATCTGTAAATATTTTATTTAACTGACCCGTCTTCACATCAATGGTAAATAAAGTTTTTGGCAGGTGGGCATCATAGATCAGGTTAAAATAACTGCTTTTATTGGGGTTATTTTTAAGAATTTCCTTTTCCGCATCAGTAGCCCTTGATCCAGCCAATAAAGTACCATTAACATTTACCGTACTTATGGAAGATCTGAAATCCTCCGGAAACACAAACACCAATTTTGGTTTTTTATCGGTAAGCGTCACTGAAAAAACGCTGTCTTTTACCTGGTAAAAAACAGTTTTTGTTTTTTCACA
>JANMLJ010000476.1:0-3352 GCA_031372465.1 Chitinophagaceae bacterium
TCAAGGTTACCTGTAAATACATAACCAAAATATCCACCGCATTTTTGTTTCATAAAATCACCTATACGGCTATACGTTTCTTCCAATTGCTTCACATCACCCAATCGTTCGCCATATTCAGGGTTTACATAAAAGATTCCCGGAACACCCGGAGGAATTTCAGTATCTGCAAAATCACAAACATCAAAATCGATCAGGTTGGCTACACCGGCAGCTATTGCATTCTTTTTTGCATTATCAATAGCTTTTTCACTATAATCGGTGGCGATGATACGAAGACCGTGAATATCAATTATTTGTTCTTCCAGCAACGCATCTTCCTTCAAATATATCGCTTCCTCATAGCCCTGGAGGTGCATAAAAGCATAATTAGTTCTGAATAACCCTGGCCTCCTGTTGGTTGCGATCATGGCTGCTTCGATGGCAATAGTTCCCGAACCGCACATGGGATTTATAAAAGGAGAATGCCGATCCCATTGAGTAGCATATACAGTGGCCGCTGCCAATGCTTCAAGCATTGGAGCCTGCCCGGGAATTTTTCTATACCCATGCCTTCCTAAAGAATCACCGGAAGTATCAATAAATATTTCTGCATTTTCATTTTTCCAGAAGAGATTAATAACTGCACCAGTCAATTCTGAGCCTGTAGATGGTCGGGTACCTCTTTTATCCCGTATTCGGTCCACGATAGCATCTTTTACCCGCAGGTTAGCAAACATGCTATTATTGATCGTTGGATTATTTACGTTGCTGGTAATAGAAAAATAACCGGGATCAGGTAAAATATTTTCCCAGGGAAACTCAACAAGATTTTTATAAATAGCATCAGCATTTTCTGCCTCAAATTGTTTCAAGCTGTACAATACCTGGCTGGCACAACGCAGGTTCAGGTTTAATTTTATACAATCATTGATGGTACCGGTAAGCCTCACCCCTGTAACAAATGTTTCCTGCACATCGAATCCCAGTTCTACTACTTCCTTTTCCAGGTAAGGAGCAAGACGTTTGGGGCAGGTAATGATGATAACCGATTTATCCGTATATAAATTCATAGTGGCGCTAAAGGTAAATCTTCCGGTTTGAATGGTATAAATAATAGTATTGAACAGATGAAAGTTACGGTTGGGTGCATTTCAATTCCTATCCTTCGATCCTTCGGCAAACTCAGGACTCAGGATTATTGGATATTGCATATTATGACCCACCCCTTTTCAAATTTTATTATTCAAAAAGTGTTTCGCCTCCCGAAAAATCGGGACAAGCTCTCCGGGGAGGAGAAGCAATACCCTGAACGTTAAAAAAGCAACTACAAAATTGTTTACGACATCCGACCCTTCGATCCTTCGATCCTTCGACAAACTCAGGACTCAGGGCTATCGGATTTGAAATGCAGCCTTACGATATGGCAAAAATTCATTTACTTTATTCTTACTAATTTCAACTTTAATGAAAAAAAGGCAAGACTATATTTCCTGGGATGAATACTTTATGGGCGTAGCGTTATTATCTGCCAAACGAAGTAAAGACCCCAGTACCCAGGTGGGGGCTTGTATTGTGAGTGATAAGAATAAAATTGTTGGAGCCGGTTACAATGGGTTACCGATGGGATGTGATGATGATGAGTTTCCCTGGGAGAAGCAGGGCGCATTTCTGGATACAAAATATCCATATATCTGTCATGCAGAATTGAATGCGATATTAAATAATATTGGTATGGACCTGCGGGGCTGTAAAATTTATACGGCATTATTTCCCTGCAATGAATGTGCAAAAGCAATTATACAGTCAGGAATAACCGAAGTAATTTACCTGTCGGATAAATATGAAGGCACTGATATTTTCAAAGCCTCGAAGTTTATGCTCGATAAAGCGGCTGTGAAATACCGGAAGGTGGAATCAAAAATTATGAGACTTGTATTGTCTTTCAACGAAGGAGATGTGTAAATAGTAATTATTGATTCTGTACTTAATTCTCTAAAGAATTCTTAACGACAGCAATTTCCCGAAAGAAAATATTTATGGAGAAGATAGATTCATTTAATTTTCTACCTGTATTACATTAATACGTCTATCGTATCAATGTAAAAGTTCCTTTATAAAAATCTTTTTTGCCCCCCTGGCTTATTGTCAGCAAATAAATATAAACCCCTGCAGGTTGTGGCAAGCCTTTATATGATCCTCCCCACTTCAATTGCTGGTTCAGGGTATGCAAAACCCGATTACCATACCTGTTGTAAACCGATAATTCAAATTCAGGATATATTGAAAGTGCGGGGATAAACCATGTATCATTCTTGCCATCATTATTTGGCGTAAATCCGGTAGGTATATACAATCCGTTATACACGGTTACTTTCACCTTATCAGAATCTGATCCACAACCAACACGGGAGGTAACAGTAAGTTTATACTCAACTTCTCCAACTGGTGGTGAAGCCATTGGTTGTACAATAAATGGAATATCCAGGTATAAAGAAGGCGACCAGGAGTAGTTAATGCTATCACCAGTAACAGTTGCCGCCAGCAAAACAGGGACTCCCAACGTAGTGCCCTTGTCGGGGCCTGCATTTGCTACTGGCTTTTTAACGACCTTGACTTCTGTAAAAGCAGTATCGGTGCAATTAAATAAATTTGAAACAATTACCCGGTAAATAACAGTAGAAACCGGAGAAGCAACCGGAGTGGCAATAGTAGCAGAAGATAATCCCGTTGATGGCGACCATAGATATGCTCCGCCACCTGTGCCAGTTAATTGTACAGAAGTACTCTCGCAAATAGTGGTAGTTGGAAAAGAAACTCCTGCAACCGGAACAGGATTAATTACAACCGTGATTGAATCATTTTTAGGACAACCAGAAGGGCTGGATACAATAACATAATATTTTCCTGCATTAACCGGTTGTGCTGATGCAATGGTAACAGCTGAACCTGATGCAGTAAAATTATTTGGCCCGGTCCACACATAGGTTGTACCACCGGTGGCAGAAAGTTGTAATGTACTTTTTGCACAGATGGGTGAATTACTTATTAATATTGGTAACGGGCTTGCTTCTACATTAATAGTAAGTATAGGTGATATTACCCGGCATCCAACATTACTCATATTACCTGCTTCTGCTACCAGCATCCTGTAGGTATATATTCCCGGAGGAGTAGCAGCTATAAAATTATTGGTAAAATTGGTAGTTGTCTGACCGGCTATATCTGAATAAACTCCTCCATTAAAACTTTGCTGCCATTGAAAAGTCGGGTTAACAAAACCAGCAGAAACAATACAATTAAAAGTAATCGTAGTTGCAACTCCTTCGCATATAGATGTAACAGTAGTTGGAAAACCAACAATAGCCGGGTT
>JANMLJ010000486.1:0-2849 GCA_031372465.1 Chitinophagaceae bacterium
AATGAAGGCCTGCCCTCTGTAGCTTCAGCGAAAGAGGGCTTGTCCGCCGAATCCGCCGCGGCGGAGCAGGCGGGAACAGAATTTACAATCAGATTACCTGCATAGGCATGGTGGGGTCCTCCCGATAAATATCGGGACTATCGGGATGAAGGTGGAAAAGACAGAGGGTGAAGGGAGTGCGTTTATAATATCAAAGTGAAATAATAATTAGTCTTATGTATTCTTTCCGCAGCCTCTTCTTTTCTTTGCGTGAAATGTATTGGGCTGTTTAATAAATCATATTGGTATAATTTACTTACCAATCCAATAAATAATTTTAAAATACAGGTTTGAAATGGAACCCATAAAAAGCATAGAAGCCCTGCATTCCGAAGCAAGGCAAATTATTGAAGGTGGCCGTCAGGCTGCTTACCGTGCCGTAAACAGCAGCATGGTGAAAACCTATTGGGAACTTGGCCAACTGATTGTGGAAGAAGAGCAACAGGGTAAAACCCGTGCCGATTATGGAAAATACCTGATAGCTGAACTGGCACTACGGCTTCAGCAGGAATATGGCACCGGCTTTTCAAGACAAAGTCTTTGGAATTACAGGCAGTTCTATACAGAATTTCCAATTCTCTCCGCACTGCGGAGAGAATTAACCTGGACACATTACAAACTATTGATGCGGGTGCAAAACCCCGAAGCCCGAACATTTTATGAACAGGAAGCCATCAAAGGCGGTTGGAACACCCGTGCCTTGGAAAGACAAATCAATGCATTCTATTATGAGCGGCTGCTGGCCAGCCAGGATAAGAAGGCAATAGAAAATGAAGCCATTGAAATAACAGCAACAGTTGGCAACAGTAAATTCGATTTTATTAAAAATCCGTATGTGCTGGAGTTTTTAAATGTAAAGGCCGGCCATCAACTCTATGAAAGTGAATTGGAGCAATTGCTGATAAATAACCTGCAGACATTTTTGCTGGAACTGGGTAATGGTTTTTCATTTGTGGCTCGCCAAAAATACATGCGGGCAGATGATGAAGATTTTTTTATTGACCTTGTTTTCTACAACTATATTTTAAAATGCTTTGTACTTATTGATCTTAAAATTGGCAAGCTCCTGCATCAGGATATTGGCCAAATGGATATGTATGTACGCATGTACGAAGACCTTTATAAAACAGAAGGCGATAACCCTGCCATCGGTATTATTTTATGTTCAGAAAAAACAGAAGCCGTAGTAAAATATTCTGTACTCAGCGAAAGCCGGCAATTGTTTGCCTCCAAGTATCTGTTGCATTTGCCCTCTGAGGCAGAACTAAAGACAGAACTTGAACGTGAACGACTATTGGCAGAACTAATATTGCAAAATCAGTCTGATAAAAAATAAATGTATTTCATGAAACACATACTAAAAATATTTCTCCTTGTTTTGTTTCCATTGCTTGGCAATGCACAGGATACAATCATCACCCTAAGTAGTAAAGACCTAACAACAACTGGAAGCTTAAAACTCTACGGGAAGGGCGGCTGGTATTTCCGTTCGGGTAATGATAACAACTGGGCCAACACAACCATTGATATGACTGGCTGGCAAGCATTATTGCCCCAAAACTTGGATGCCAGTTATACTGACGCCGATGGAAAGTTGGAAGGATGGTTTCGGTTTAAATTTATTGTAGACAGTAGTTTGGTAAACTTTCCATGGAGGCTTTTGTACCAACCATATGCCCCAGGCGAAGTATTCATAGATGGGCAACGCTTTGGTACATACGGAAAGATCGGCAATGATAAAGAGCCATTTGAATTTTTTCTTGAAATTGATCCAACACAAAGAATAAATTTGGTTCCGGGGCAGGTTCATACACTTGCTGTTCATATAAAAGATGAAATAGTTCCCCCAAGCCGAAGAACAAGTATGATGATTGGACGGCTAAACTCCTGGTATAAATCGGGATTTGTTTCTTTAGCATCAGATTATTCAATTCCCAAATTCTATAACAGGAATGAATTTAATTATTGGACAGTATGGATTGGTGCTAATTTATTGTTTGCCTTTCTTTTTTTCTTATTGTTTTTGCTAAATAAAAATGAACGCAATTTATTATTGTATGCAGGGGTGTGTTGTATGTTTTGCTGTTTTCTGGTATTTACCTTTCTAAATGTTTATGCAGGAGAAACTATTATTCATCCAAAATGGCTCTTCTTCATTGATGTTGCCAGTCTAATTACAGGCTTCGTTCTGGTTTTATTAATACTTAAAACCGTAATAAAAATTTTTACAATTCAATTGAAAGGGTTTAACCGGGTATTATTTACAGGAGCCGTTCTTTTTAATTTATTTAATTTAATAGCGGGGTTAATCAATCTTTACGGCATTCAGAACCAAACTTTTTTGAACGCATTAAAAGGTCTTTCTAATTTGATAAATTTAGTAGTTATATTATACTGGGTTATCGTCTCTTTTAGAAAAGCTGGACATGCTCAACGAGTAGTGGCTACGGGCATACTACTACTTGTTGCCTTACTTTTTCTACTTTTTGTTTTAAATCCTGAACCTGGTGCACTGATCCTTTACAAATTAATTACTGGTATATGTTTATGTTTTCCACTCAGCTTGTTGATTTATGTGGCACTCCGCTTCAGAGAAATCAATAAAAATATCATACTCAACGCAGAACAGATTGTAGCATTATCGGAGGAAAAAAGAGTACTTGCCCAGGAGCAGCAAAAACAACTGGAAGTACAGGTGCACGAACGTACACTGGAACTGCAAAACAGTTTATCCGATCTTAGATCCACCCAATCCCAACTTATCCAATCAGAAAAAATGGCCAGCCTCGGAGAACTCACTGCCGGTATTG
>JANMLJ010000518.1:0-1646 GCA_031372465.1 Chitinophagaceae bacterium
CTGCCCCCCGCAGGGGGGTTCTTAGACCCTGATTATAAACATAACCCGACAGTTTGGGTAAGTACAAAACGTATTAACACCCCTTTAGGTTCCCAAGCAGAGCGAAGGGAAGGAACGGAGTTCGGGGGCGTTTTGATTTCAGTTCGTGATAACGGCCCTGGTATTCCTAAAAAAATATTAGATAAAATATTTCAACCATTCTTTAGTACTAAACCAACCGGGCAAGGTACAGGATTGGGTTTATCATTGAGTTATGATATTGTAAAAGCACACGGTGGAGAAATAAAAGTAAATACTAAAGAAAATGAAGGCCTGCCCTCCGTATCCGCCGCGGCGGAGCAGGAGGGAACAGAATTTACAATCATATTGCCAGGATAGGCATAGTGGAGTCCCGATAGCTATCGGGATGAAAGTAGAGACAAAGGAAGGTGAGGAAACCAAATTCATAATTGTATTACCCTCTAACTAATTAATAACAAGATGAAACATTTACTTGCTATAATTCTCTTTTTTTATTTCCCTGTGCAACTCTGTGCGCAAATAAACAGTTTAGATCCGGGCTACAATCCATTTTTAGCAGATAGTCTGCGTGCAAGGATTGATCGGGATGACAATGATTCTACAAAAGCCATGAACATGTATTTGCTTTCCTGGGTAATTGAAGGATTTCGGGCAGATAGTGCACTGGCTATTGCCAAACAAACGTATGAATTCTCAAAAAGTAAGCATTTAAAAATGATGCAGGTCCGTGCATTGAGGGCCATAGGATACAATCAAAAATCGATGGGAGATTATGCCGAATCATTACAATCATACTTACAGGCATTTGAAGTATTAGGATATTCTTCTTATCAGGAAAGTAACAGCATACCTGATACAGATGGATCTTATCATGGACGGGAGATTTTGCATGAATATGCAGAGACACAGAGAAATATAGGTTTTTTACTTGGAGAAGTAGGTAACAGAACGGAGCAGTTGATCAAATACAGAACCGCATTGAAGATACATGAAGCGATGAAACATGAACAGTTAATAGCCAATACAACCTTTAATATCGCTGAAGTGTACCTGGCAATGAATCATCACCTTGATTCAGTTATAATACTTGCAGAAAGCAGTTTAGGCTACTACGAAAAACAAAATGTTCCTTTTTATGTAAAAACATATCTTGGTGTAATTTATAATATTATCGGGGAAGCCAATCTTAACTTGAAAAAATATGATTTGGCAGAAGAGGCTTTATGGAAAGCAGAAAAGGCCAATATCCAGTATAAAAATCTGAGAAATTTAGTTCAAACGTATTTACTCCGGGCAGAAATCTGCAATCAAAAAAAGGAGTATGATTCCAGTTTGAAATATGCACACAAAGCCCGGCTTACAGCCGTGGAGGTAGGATTAAAAAGTTTTGTGGCTAAAACCTATACCGCACTTGCCAATTCTTACCAGGCGCTTAATAAGCAGGACAGCGGGTACTATTATTTAAAACTGGCTGCTCCATTAATAGACAGTCTCAATAAAGTAGAAAAGAACAATTTAATACGATATCAAAACATTTTATTTACAGAGAATCAGCATTTACAAAGAATAGAACAGGAGAAATCTGCTACCCAGAACCGTATCCGGATAATTTCACTTTTGGGTAC
>JANMLJ010000545.1:0-11212 GCA_031372465.1 Chitinophagaceae bacterium
TACCAAACAACTAAGTCACCGATTTTGCTGGATTCTATGATGGCAATGGGTGAAAGAATGCGGTGGCAGACTGGGAGGCGTTACGATCATGCTGATGATTATGCAATCAGTCAGACATATATTGAGTTGTATCGTATAAAGAATGATAAAAAAATGTTAGTGTCAACGATTGATTCCTTAGAGAAAATGAAAATAGTGCCAGGTAATGAAATAAATAAACATGGTATTACCTGGTGGTGGTGTGATGCTCTTTTTATGGCACCGCCTGTTATGGCGAAATTAGCGAAGACATTGAACGATCCTTCTTATCTCGTTTATAGTGATACATTATTCCATCAATGTTATCGGTTATTATTCAACAAAGAAGAACACCTGTTTGCAAGAGATGCCACTTTTTTATGGGATGCTACTGGTGTTGGCAAAAAAGAAGCCAATGGAAAAAAAGTCTTCTGGTCCAGGGGTAATGGTTGGGTGATGGGTGGCCTGGTCAGATACCTGCAAGAGATGCCGAAGGATTATGCAGGTCGAGATTTTTATGTTTCTCTCTTTAAAGAAATGGCCAATCGTTTACTTTCATTGCAACAAGAGGATGGGTTATGGCGGACCAGTTTGCTTGATCCCAATGCATATCCGGGAGGAGAAGGAAGTGGATCTGGCTTTAACTGCTATGCCCTTGCCTGGGGAGTGAATAATAAGATGCTCGATAAAAAACCATATCAGGAAGCTGTGAGAAAAGCCTGGAAAGGGTTGAATACCCTCGTTACATCAGAAGGAAAAGTGGGATGGGTGCAACCAATCGGTGCCGACCCAAAAAGAAATTTTAATGCAGAAAGTTGGGAAGCCTATGGAGCGGGGGCATTTTTGTTGGCGGGCTCTGAAGTAATTAAATTAAAGAAATAAAAGCAATTGGTACTTAACACAGAATCTATGTGGTCCGCAGAAGAGAATCAATAAGATGCTGATCTCGGAAGATTCAGGCAAACAGTATTGAATACCCGGTTGAAATAAGTAATTCAAGGGATATTGCAGAAGTAACGGTAATTTCAGCTACAGAAAAATAAGGAGTAAAGTGTGATGTTATTACTAAGAAAAGACGAGTACTATAACCCTGCTTTTGCTGAATCCTTTTTTAATGCAGATGGTTTGGAAATTGACAAATCTTTTATGAAAAATATATACGGTAATTTGTACTTTAAATAAGTAGTTAAAAAAATAGAAATATGAAAAGAAGAGATTTTATCAAAACCAGTTCTACTGCCCTGGCAGCAGCGGCCGGATACATGATTCTGCCATCCTATATTTTGGGAAAACCTTTTGGACATATTGCTCCAAGCGATAAAGTTAATCTTGCTTGCTGTGGTATCGGCAACCGTGGCAACGAGATCATTAAAGCCTTGCATAAAACAGGGCTGGCAAATATTGTTGCACTTTGTGATGTTGACATGGGAGCTCCCCACACGCTGGAAGTAATAAAACTATTCCCCAATGTTCCGCGATTTAAAGATTTCAGAGAAATGTTTGATAAAATGGGTAATCAATTTGATGCTATAACTGCAGGTGTACCTGATTTTTCACATTTTCCAATAACCATGCTTGCCATGTCGCAGGGGAAGCATGTATATGTTGAGAAGCCAATGGGGCACACTTTTAATGAAGTAGAAATTATGATGAAGGGTGAAAAAAAGTATAAAGTGTCTTGCCAAATGGGTAACCAGGGACATTCAGAAGAAAACTATTTTCAATTTAAATCGTGGACAGAAGCAGGAATTATTAAAGATGTCACCAAAATAACTGCTTTCATGAATAGCGGAAGAAGATGGCATGGTATGAAGGTTTCGGATTTTCTTCCAGCACAACCAATTCCTGAAACACTTGATTGGGATAAGTGGCTTACTACTACATCTTTTAGAGAATACAATAAAGGGTATATCAATGGTGATTGGAGATCATGGTTCGAATATGGAAACGGAGCACTGGGTGATTGGGGCGCTCATATTTTTGATACAGCACATCAGTTTTTGCAACTTGGCTTACCAACTGAAGTTGATCCGGTATTTATAGAAGGACATAGTACATTGATCTTTCCACAGGCATCAACATTAGTGTTTAAATTTCCTAAGAGAAAAAATATGCCGGCACTTGATCTTAGCTGGTATGATGGGGTTAACAACCAACCCACGTTACCTGAATTTTTCGGTGAACCTGTACAAGCAAAAGATATACCTCCACCAACGTCAGGCGTTGTTAACAAAAAAAGAACACCGGGTAAAGTAATTTACTCCAAAGATTTAATCTTCAAAGGTGGGTCACACGGTTCGCCGCTGGAAATCATTCCGGCAGATAAAGCAAAAGAAATGCAGGCTTCTCTACCAATGGTACCGGTAAGTCCATCCAATCATTTTGCCAATTTCCTGAAAGCCTGTAAGGGGGAAGAAAAATGCCGTTCTTCTTTTGATATAGCCGGGCCATTAAGCCAGGTAATGGCATTGGGTGTTTTAGCCCAGCGCTTAAATACCAAACTTATTTTTGACGCAAATAAAAAACAGATTACCAATAACAAAGTGGGCAATGAATTGCTGGTTGGGCCTCCTCCACGAAAAGGATGGGAACAGTTTTATAAGATGTAAAAATGTTTTAATTATGAAACTAAAAAAGGGGAGAAGAAATTTTGTTAAATCACTGATGATCTCACCGGCACTCTTTTCTTTAGGATCATTTGAAAAAATTTTAACTTTCAATCCAGGTAAGAAATTTAATAATGGTAAGCTTAAAACAAGCCTGAATGCTTATTCGTTTAATGATCCGTTGAAGGAAAAAACGATGACCTTAGATGATCTGTTGGATTTTTGTTCAGAACAAAATTTTGATGGAGTTGATCTGACTGGTTATTACTTCCCGGGTTACCCGCAGGTTCCACCGGATGAATACATTTATCATCTTAAACACAAAGCACATCTATTGGGTGTTTCCATCAGTGGCACAGGTATAAAAAACGATTTTACTAACCCTGATCCAGATAAAAGGAAGGAGGACATCAAGTTGATAAAGAACTGGATTGAAGTGGCAGCTAAATTGGGAGCCCCTGTTCTCCGGATCTTTTCAGGGGTAATGATTCCCAAAGAATTTACCTGGGATCAAATTGCCACCTGGATGGTAGCCGACATTCGTGAATGCGTAGCTTTTGGCCAGCAACATGGCGTGATCGTTGCCATTCAAAACCACAACGATTTTATAAAAACTGCTGATGATGTTATTAAAATACAGCAATTGGTTAATCAGGAATGGTTTGGACTGATATTAGATACCGGGAGTTACCGTAGCGGAGACCCGTATGAGCAGATACAACGTACTATTTCATATGCGGTTAATTGGCAATTGAAAGAAACCATTTTTGTCAATGGGAAAGAAGAAAAAACAGATTTAAAAAGAGTATTTAAAATTATCAAGGCATCCGGATACCGGGGCTATATCCCTATTGAAACACTGGGAAAGGGCGACCCTAAAGAAAAAGTCGCCCGGTTTCTTGAAGAAGTCAGAGAGGCACTTAAATAAAATAATAATAATAAGGTACCTGAGAGTAACAAGTACTTGCACTTAGATGATTTGAGGTTTGTTAGCCCGAAGGAACGCCCGGTAAGAGGATTCAGTCTATTATAACATGGATTTTTAATAAAACGGTCATTAACGGGCAAATTCAGTAAAGACACAACAATCCCTCATCATCAATGCCTTACACCGTAAAAATATTTTATAAGAAGAATATTTCTTATTTCTCTGCAAATTTTATTTACTACTTTAGTCTATGCACAAAAAATAATATAAGGCTTTAATATTATAGCCCAGCAAAAAAAGGAGGGAAGCTTTTCCGGCAGTCAATGGTCTATTACGTGGTATGATATTCGGCGATTACGAACGTATGAACGTGGAAGGAATATCGAATTCAGCGAATTAAAATAATCAGAACCGCTTTTTGACGAAAATTTTAAAAAAATAAATTTCTTCTCATTTAATTCTTATAAAAATGAAAAAAGAAAAATCAACACCAGTAACCCGTAGAGATTTTATTGGAACAACAGCCAAAGTATTAGCCGGATTTATTATTATTCCACGCTATGTGATGGGGGGCAAAAGTCCTGCAGGTTTATTCTATACTGCACCAAGCGATATGATATCGTTAGGCTTGATTGGGTCCGGCAAACAAGGCAGAATCCTGACTAACGCTTTTCTTAAAACCGAACAAACCCGTTTTGTTGCCATAAGTGAAGTTTATACCGCAAAAGCACAGTTGACCATTGACTCCCTCAAAACCTTTTATCAAAAAAATACACAGTCAGGCTCCTATTCTGAAATACCTGTTTACAATGATTTCAGGGAATTGCTGGCACTTAAAAATGTAGACGCCGTGGTAATTGCTACACCAGACCATTGGCATGCTGCCATGGCCGTAAGGGCAGCTGAGGCTGGAAAAGATATTTATTGTGAAAAGCCACTATCCCTGACTGTTAGAGAAGGCAGGGCTATGGTAAATGCCACCCGTAAATACAACCGGGTTTTTCAAACAGGAAGTATGCAGCGTTCCTGGAAAGAATTTCGCCAGGCAGTTGAATTGATACGTAATGGTTATATCGGCGAGATTAAATCAGTTAAGGTGAACGTTGGACCACCGCCAATCGCCTACAATCTTCCGGCAGAGACAATTCCGGAAGGATTGGATTGGACAAAATGGTTAGGGCCTAATGCATCGGCTCCCTTCAATGCTGAACTTGCTCCGCCCATAACTAAAGATGTATATCCTAATTGGAGAAACTATAAAGAGTTTGGAGGAGGTATGGTTACCGATTGGGGAGCACATATGTTCGATATTGTACAATGGGCGTTGGATATGGATCATACCGGCCCCGTTGAAGTTATTGCACCTGATGGCAAGGAACATCCATTTCTTACTTACCGTTATGCCAATGGTATCATCATGACGCATGAAAAATGGGAATGGAACAATGCGATTCATTTTTTTGGAACAGAAGGAGAGATAAAAGTGGCACGGGGTAAACTGGAAACAACACCGGCGCTGCTAAAAGACAAGGTTATTGGCGAAACAGAAAAGCATGTATACAAAAGCGAAAATCATTATAAGGATTTTTTGAGTGCGATGCGAAACAGAAACAAGCCCGTATGTGATGTGGAAATTGGTCATCGCACTGCTTCTGTTTGTAATATTGGAAATATTGCTTACCAGTTAAAACGACCATTAAAATGGGATCCTAAAAAGGAGCATTTTAAAAAAGATAAGGCGGCCAATGCATTACTGGGTCGCCCGATGCTTAATGAATGGGGTATAAAAATTTAATGATATTGAGCAATGTAATTTAATAATATGTAATCAGGTTTTTAATTGCCATCTTTAAATATATCTATTGTCCATAAAAGTTGAATAAAACATATTCAAGACAGCGTTATTTATAATTTATTTTTTATGAAACGCAGATTTACTATTCTTCTTTTATGCTTTAAATTGCATGCGTTTGCACAGCAAATACTCTTACCTGAATTTACAAGACCGGGTTTTGAACGGCCTTTAGCATTTTTAAACGGCATGTTTTCGTAAGTTACACCGTCAAAAATCAAACCTTCCAACTGTTGGATGAATTAGAACTGATACAGGGACTTCGTAATGCAGATGAAACTGCTTTTAAGCTTTTGGTAGATACCTACCAGGACAGGGTTTACAATACGGCCATTGGTATCGTTCATAATGCGGAAGATGCAGAGGATGTAGCGCAAGAGGTTTTTATCCAGGTTTACCGGTCAATACACAGCTTTAAAGGCGAATCAAAATTATCCACCTGGTTGTACCGGATTGCTACTACCAGGGCCCTTGATCTTTTGCGAAGCCGGAAGAGCAAAAAGAGGTTTGGCCTGATGCAACGGCTTTTTGGAGATGGAAATGAGCCGCTACATGAATTACCTGATTATAATCATCCCGGTATTACCCTTGATAGGAAAGAAAATGCAGCCAAATTATTTAAAGCAATAGCTCAATTACCTGAAAACCAAAAGGTGGCTTTTACCTTACATAAGCTGGAAGACCTTAGTTATCAGGAAATTAGCGATGTTATGCAGACTTCCGTGCCTGCTGTGGAGTCGCTGATGCACCGGGCAAAACAAAATTTGCGGAAAATATTGGAAAAAGAAATCAACTGAGTAATTTACAGGACGAAGGTTTTGGGCCGTAATCCCGTCAAAATTGATGTAATATGGATAATAACAGAAATAAGCAAGTAGATGAAATCCTTGGTAGCCTTGATGGAAGTCGAAGAGCTGCTGTTCCTGATTTCTTTTATACCCGGCTAAAAGCCCGGATGGAGAAGGGATTGGAACAGGGTCAGTCGCTAAATAAATCATGGTTACTTCGACCGGCTTTTGCCATAACTGCCCTTGCCGTAGTATTATTGATAAATGCTTTTGTAATTCTAAAGGATGATGCTACAAAGGATAATTCAACGAAAGAAGTTGAAACACTACAATCTATTGCAGCAGAGTACAGCCTGAATGATAATAGTCCTGTGTATGATTTAAACCAGGATAAATAAAATGAAAAACTCTACCAATAAGATACTTGCAATTGCGGTTGTACTATTATTGATTACCAATATTGCGCTGGTATTTTTTATGATCAGGGAAAAGAATAATCATACTGCCCGGTATGGGGGTGGTAAAGGTGACCCTTCTGAGATGATGGCCAAAGAACTGAACATGACGGAGCAGCAGAAGAAGGACCATAAACAATTAAAAGACGAGCATTTTAAAAATATTAAACCTTTATTTGATTCTCTGCGGGCAGCTAAAACAGCTTTCTTTTCTTTAATAAAAGATTCAACAGTCAGCGATAGTATGATGAATGCATACAGTCAGCGAATCAGTGAAAGACAATCCATCATTGATAAATTTACTTTTGCCCACTTTAAAAGAGTAAGAAACTTATTTTCGGCAGAACAACAGCCAAAGTTTGATGAATTTGTACAGAAAATGATGCAGCGGGGTAGAAGGGATTCAGCAAATAAAAGATAAACTATTATTTCTCCCGTTTTTTTTATTCGGCTCACCGAAAGAAATTTTCACGGGTATATAAATTTACCGCAAGCCAGCTAAAACCAACAACTGAACAAACCTGTTTGTAGTTTTCTTTTTTTATGATTTATGTTTCAATCGCTGCATTCAGTAAGCTGTTGCATCAGGCATAAATCCTCTCTACAGAATCCCGGTATTTTTCTAATACAACTTTTCGTTTCAATGACATTTTGGGAGTCAGTTCACCGGTGTCCACACTCCATTCATTGGGAAGCAATTCAAACTTTTTTACCTGCTCTACATGGTTGAAGTATTTATTAAAACTTTCCACCAGGTCTTTAAACATCTCATTTATTTGTGGATTCAGGATTAGCTGGTCGTTGTGGTCGTCAGTAATATTATTTTTTCTGCACCATGCCCTCAGGTTAGGAAAAGAAGGAACAATTAAAGCACTTACAAATTTTCTTTCGGCACCTACCAGCATCACTTGTTCTATAAATGGCGACTCTTTAAGTTTGTTTTCTATCGGTAATGGTGCAACATACTTGCCACCGCTTGTTTTAAATAATTCTTTTTTGCGGTCAGTAATTTTCAGAAAATTATTTTCATTTAATACACCAATATCACCGGTGTGAAACCAACCATCTTTTATATCCTGTGCAGTCAGGTCGGGACGTTTGTAATAACCCATCATTACATTCGGACCTTTGCAAAGTATTTCGCCGTCTTCCGCAATTTTTGCTTCCACTCCATCTATTAACGGTCCTACTGTTCCAAAAGCCCTGCCGCTTTCTTCATAACGATTCACTGAAATCACCGGGGATGTTTCTGTCAAGCCATAACCTTCCATAATAGGAATACGGGCAGCAGTAAATATGCGTATTAACCGAATCTGGCAGGCCGCACCTCCTGTTACTATACATCGGATATTATTACCAAGTCCTTCTCTCCATTTACTGAAAATAAGTTTGTTGGCTATTCCCAATTTAAATGAATACAAAGCGCCCTGGTTTTTATTAATTTCAAATTTTTCTGCCAGCCCATGTGCCCAAACAAATAATTTTTTCTTTATCCCCGTCAGATCATTTCCTTTTTGCATGATGCGATCATACACTTTTTCAAGCAAGCGGGGCACCGTGGTAAACAATTGTGGTTTTACTTCTTTCAGGTTATCGGCAATGGTGTCCAGGCTTTCTGCATAGTAAATGGACGTACGTTTGAACAGATACTGGTAAGTAACCATTCTTTCAAAAATATGATTGAGTGGTAAAAAACTAAGTGCACGAAGATCATCTCCCGGAGGGAAACAGGGAATACAAGCCATTACGTTGGAAAGAATATTCCGGTGAGAAAGCATTACCCCTTTCGGTGTTCCTGTAGTACCGGATGTATAAATAATTGTAGCAAGATCTTCGTAGTCAATTTTATCAGCAATTGGTTTTATTTGTTCAATCAGTTGCGGTGTGCTTAATGCCGTAACTTCTTTCCAATGTCTGGCATTAGGAACATGGTCAAAAGTGAATATTTCCCGTAAGCTGGGCACTTTTTCTTTCAGGCTGAGCATTTTTAAAAACAAATCCTCATCATTTACAAATGCCATTTTTACCTGTGCATCATTCATGACAAATTCCAGTTCATTTACATTGATAGTTGGGTAAACAGGCACCAGCATGGCACCAATCTGCTGAACGGCCAGATCAAGCATTACCCATTCGGGGCGGTTCTTGCAGAGGATGGCCACTTTATCTCTTCCTTCGGGAGTCATATCACCGCAACTGATGCCCAGGCTTAATAATCCGGCACTAAGATTGTCAACAATATTTTTTACTTCAGCAGTACTATATTTCTTCCAATTTCCGGATTCTTTGCCCGCCAGCATATCCTCCAGCGGTTTTCTTTCCAGGTGATATTGAATACAATCAAATAATCTTTTTGGCTCAGTCATGGCAATCGTAGTTATGGCGTTAATTAATAAATACCAGTTACTTCAATGCATATGCGAAGAAGTATTGGACATACAATTTAAGCAAAAACCTATATATAAAAAAAGTCCTGACTAAAAAAAGGCGGGTTTGCCGGAGCTGCTATTTACCGATTTTAAACCCTGGTAGTACTGCCCCGGGGGCATTCTGAAAACTCTGCTTTTCTGAAATGCATTAAACCCATTATATTCTTCAGTGTGGGTTTTTGTCCAGTTTTCGTAAGCGGCCAGGTTTTCTAAAGGGCCAAACAGCCATTGATTATAGGCATTAAACATTCCTTCGGATAATAGTTGACGTTGATAATCAAATAAACGGAAGGGGAGCTTTGTGGCATTATTGACATACCAGTCCAAAATAAACCTGGTACGGATCATAGTAAGCGTTTCGGTAGTAATACCTTTATTGGCCAGCGAAGATTGTTTGGTCATGCCTTGTAAAAAACTTTTGGCAAACTCACTTTTATTTTCCTCTACTTCTTTCAACAGATCTGCATCGGCAAATAATCTTTCCTTATAGCCCTGCAACAATAATTGTTTCATAGCTGCACCTCTCTCCCCAAAGCTTTCCATATTTACAAATATCTCCCCGTAGATAAGGCTCCACACTTTGTCTTTTGTATTAGCATAAAAAAGGGCTGCATTATAATAATTGCCGCTGTAAGCCGGATCCACTTTAATGCCTTCTTCCCATTGTTTGATGGCTGCATTATCCTGTGCAGACAAGAGTAATTCGCCATACTCGCTGTAAAGCGGTCCGCTTTTTGGAAATTTTTTCAGCGCTTTTTTATACAGCTTGTCACATTCTTTTACTTCTTCCAGTGCTTTATATATATTTCCTGCTATCTGAAAAGTAACCACATCAGCATCACCATTATCAATTATACCTTTAACTACCTCCAGGGCTTTTTGATAATCTCTTTTCAGGTAATACGTCATCGCAAGATCTTTTTGCATTTCAAGATTTTTACTGTCTTGTTGCAGGGCCCTGTTTAAAACAATAATGGCATTATTAAAATCACCTGAACGCATAAAGGCTTTAGCTGTTTCATGAAGTGCTTTAGAATCTTCGGTCTGTGCTAACAGGCAGCTACCGGTCAATATGAAAATAAAAAGAGGAAGTAGTTTTTTCATTTTTTATAATAATTTATTTTATAAAAATTTATAGGATTGAATTTTGCTTTAAATGGCACTGCTACCAATATGCCTGGTAAGGTGCAAAATTACAAAAGAATAGTTCCTTTAAAGAACACTTCTCCTGTAAAATAACAAATATTTTGGGAGACCAGGGGCTAAATAAGGTGTGTAAGCAACCCATCTCTCAGTTTTGGCTCAAACCAGGTGCTTTTCGGTGGCATTATATTGCCACTGTCCGCAATGGCAAAAAGTTGTTCAATAGTCACCGGAAATAAACTAAAAGCTACTTTCATCTCACCGCTGTTCACCCTTTTTTCCAATTCATTTAAGCCACGTATTCCACCAACGAAATCAATTCGTTTGTCTGTTCGCTGGTCTTCAATATCTAATAATTTGTCCAGAATATTATTAGAAAGAATAGTAATATCCAATACACCTATCGGATCATCGGTGTAAGTTCCTTTTCGGGAGGAAAGAATATACCATTGACCTTCCATGTACATTCCAAATTCATGGAGTTGTGCAGGTTTTACAGGTTCGGGGCTTAGCGTGATAAAAAAATCATCCTGTAAAAGGCTGATGAATTTTGCAGGAGTTAATCCGTCCAGGTCTTTTACCACCCGGTTATAATCTAATATTGTTAATTGGCTTGCCGGGAAAATAGTAGTAAGAAAATATTTTGCTTCATCACTGTCGGGTAAAAGTTTACTCACTTTAGCAGCTGAAGCAGCACGATGGTGACCATCAGCAATGTAAGTAGCAGGAACAGAACTCTCAAATAATTCAGTAATAGAATTGATAACTATATCCCTGTCAATTACCCAGTTGCTGTGCTGAATGTTATCCGTGGTTTTAAAATCATAAACCGGTTTATTAGTAGCTTTCCAGCCATCAATAAGCGCATTGATCTTCATTACATCCCTGTAGGCCATAAATACATTACCGGTTTGTGCTTCGATGGCATGCATATGATCGATCCGGTCTTTTTCTTTTTCCGGCCGGGTAAACTCATGTTTCTTAATTGTATTA
>JANMLJ010000578.1:0-6547 GCA_031372465.1 Chitinophagaceae bacterium
CCAGTTTTTTAATAGCGGCAACACCTTCTACTGCTTCGTATTGATGCGGAGTATTGTTAATATTTTTATCAACGGTCAAACCGGGCTCTTCCCCATCATCTCCCACTGAGGCTGCTGATGAAGAATCTGAAAATCTTGCAAATGGTTCCTGGTTTTCGATTTTAGATGCCGGACTTTCAACAATATTTCCAAACAAATCAGTCTGTACTCCCTGCGGTATTTCTTTTTCTACTACTCCTTTTGATGAACCGGTAATTGAAAAATCATCGCCCAGTAACCTTTTACCCAATGTTTTAAATTCCAGATCAGAAAATACTTCTTTCAATTTTTCTTTATTCCATTCTTTCAGCCTGAAATCTTCTTCATGAAACTCAACCGGTACATTGGTAATAATGGTAGCTAATTTTTTAGAGAGGATCGCCATGTCTTTTCCTTTCTTCACTTTTTCTCCCATGGCACCCTTTATGTTGTCGGCATTGTCTAATGTATTTTCTAATGATCCATATTCTGCTAAAAATTTTGCCGCCGTTTTTTATCCTACGCCCGGTATACCGGGAATATTATCTACGGCATCACCCATCATACCCAGCATATCTATTACCTGGCTTACTTCTTTAATATTCCATTTAGCACAAATTTCTGCGGGTCCCATTATTTCCACATCTCCACCCTGGTAAGCTGGTTTGTAAATTTTTATTTTTTCAGAAACCAACTGGCCATAATCTTTATCCGGTGTTACCATGTACACTTCATAGCCTGCTTTTTCTCCCAATTTACTCAGCGTACCAATCACATCATCTGCTTCATATCCATCTATGGCAATGACAGGAATATTAAAACCTTCGATAATTTTTTTAATATCAGGAACAGCAGCACTGATATCCTCAGGTGTTTCCTGCCGATTGGCTTTATAGGCTGCAAAATCAGTATGTCTTTCCGTGGGTGCTGATGTATCAAAACACACAGCCATGTGAGATGGCTTTTGTTTGGTAATCAACTCTACCAACGCATTAGTAAAACCAAATTGCGCATTGGTGTTTTTTCCTTTTGATGTTAAACGGGGATTGCGGATGAGTGCATAATATGCCCTGAAGACAAGGGCAAATGCATCTAATAAGAAAACTTTTTTTTCCATGCCCCTAAGATAAAGAAATCAACGGCAGGCAGGACCAAAAACACAACAACCCCGGCGATTATCGCCGGGGTGCTGATATGTTAACGCTGCTTTGTTTAATTAATAGTCAGTTTTAAAGCTGTTTCATCATTCTCCTCCGTTTTTGAAGAAGGCTCTTGGATAGCTACTGTTGATTCATTCTTCTTCTGCTTCAGATACTTTTCAGGATTTTCAACTAAAACAGAACCGCTAAAAGCCGCTGTTTGGGTTTGAACCGTTTGATCGGTAATTGTCGGTAACGAACTTTTATCTTTATGAATAAAGTTCAAGTACAAAGCGAAGAAAAGCAGGTTGAATGCAAAGAAATTTGCCACTTTGCGGATACGTCTTTTCATAATACTGGATTTTTTGGTTTTTAATAATATTGGATATTTTCCCGATTGCTTATGCTAAGATAGGATGCGGGATATTTTATAGCAAGGTTGAAGCATAGGTATTTAATAAAATCAGGCACAATTACTCGTCAGCGTATCGTAGATCTACGAAAAGCCATTAGTGTTTCTTCAGTAAGCTTTTAGATATGTCTTTAAATAATGATGCCAGGCCCTCAGTATCAACGACTTTGCGTTTTATTGATCACGTTGAATTACGACTCCTGTACAAAAAAAATTAAATGAAAAATGATAAAAATAGGGTGATAAGTCGATGGAAATAGTAAGTCAATTCAATGTGCGATTGATTTCTTTTTTATTAAATACCGATGAAATATAAAAGGTATAAAGTAAACGGTACCATATAAGACAGGGGAACTATTTTTTATTCAACCATTCAATTACCGATGCAACGATAGATTTCGAAAATGTTGCTATTTCATTAACCGGGCCCTTTATTTCAAAGGATTTTTTTATATCTGTTCCACCTTTTGTAAGGATGACCGAAACAATTACTTCATTACCCTTAACGATGTAATCACCACTGATGGCATATACATTGGCGCCATCATATTCCGGGCTATACATAATGGTAGAGGAAATATTATTTTCCGACATCTCACCCAATTCTTTATCTATCAATGCCCGCAACTTCAGGTTATCAGTACGAAGATCAATATTCCTGAAATCCGAACGGGTAAACATCGGTTTCTCAAATGGCAACACAATTTTATCTCTCACTTCTTCATCCACCACACCGATATTAAAATTGGTGGTGCTTACTATTTGTGGTTGTTGCCTGGCCCCGGTTTCTCTTGATAATTCGCCAACTGTTTTTTCAGCGGCATTAAACCAGCGGCTTATGTTTAAATATTTCCGATCTTCTAAAATATCCGGTTCTTCTTTAATGGCTTTTAAAAGAGAGTAGGTCAATGCACCCTGGTTATACTTTCCCATTTCATAAGCTTTCTGATCACTGGCGGAAGCAGATAGAATAAACAGTCCGGAACGTTCATTGAGTTTCTCCACGGCTTTTATCTGTTTGCTTTTATCATCACCTCTTGCAGCTAAAAAGTTTTGTCCTTTTTGTCCGATGGATATCATTTCTTTGATAGCCTGCCCGCTATTGCAGGCATCAAAAATGAGGATACGTTTCTGTGCTTTCATTATCTGTGGCCTGATCCATTCCGTTAGTTCATCGGTGCTGATGCCGACATCTTTTAAAGCACCACTAACCGTTGTATTGGAAGCATCGGCGGTTAGAAAATAGAACTTGTTATTTTCGGACTCCATCACACCATGCCCGGCAAAGAAGACCAATAAAATATCATTGGGCTGGGCTTTGCCGGCAATTTCTGTAAATACCAGTTTGATGCTATTTTTCTCGGGAAATTTGTCGCGACCAACCCCGGTATGAATTTTATACATGAACACATGCTCCTTACCATCGGTGTTCAATAATTTTTTTGCACTGGCATCAATGGCATTGCCAATGTCAACGGCATCTTTGGCGGCAAACTTCAGATCAAGTTCTTCTCCTTTGTAATCACTTACACCCACTACCACTGCAAAAAGGTTGGGTAATGCATTATTTTTTTCGGCTCCTTTTTCATTAATGGAAACAGAGCGGGAGCTGATAGAATTTTTTGCAGTCAGCGATTTCACCACAATGCTGTTCTCTTTCCCAGAAACAAAAAACTTTTGCAACTCTTTTTTATCAATAGCCAGCTGATAATTTCCTTTTTGCTGAATTAATTGTTGTGGAGTGTATCGTTTTACTTCTATACCATTTACATTCACTATGGTAGCGCCTAATCCGCCTATTCTTGGGGTGATCTGAAAACGATATTGCAAAGCAGTTTGATCAATGGTTTCTACTACCGGGGTAAGATTACAAATATTAAGATCAGACAATTTTTGTGCATTGATGGTTTCTCCTTTCAATATTCTTTCAGCAAGATTGGGTACCCATAGCTGATCTTTTACCTGGTCAAGTTCTATTACTTCTGTGCCGCAAGTGAAGTAAAGGAGTTTACGGGCAGCTTCGGTGCCATCGAAGTGATTGTTTTTATCCAAAACGAGGTAGTCGTCTTTGTCTAATGTCAGGTATGTTAGTAATAAATTATTCGTTTGAGCATCCCATATTTTCACAGTATAATCCGAGGACTGCGTAATTATTTTCTTTCCCTCATCAAAGAACTTTACATTGTATACTTTAAACGTATGGCCTTTGAGCTCTCTTTTTAATTCTCCTGATTCATTATCATAGAACCAAATATCACCTTCGTCAGATGTTATAATAAATTGATCATTGGCCTGATTGACAAAACCATTTAATTCGGCATTATTTTTTTTCTTAAGGCCTTTAAAATTTTTTACTAACTCTCCTGATTTGGCATCCCAAGATTTTACTGAACCGTCGGCCATTCCTGAAAATATTCTTTTCCCATCTTTGGTAAACGAAATTGGGCTTGCAAAAAAATCCGGTGCCGACCCTTCCTGGTTTAATTCAGTGATATATTCACCAGTTTCTGCATTCCACATCTTTGTGATTACAGTATTATGAATTCTTTCCGATAGTCGTATTAATAGCCTGGAACCATCAGGCGAAAAGTCGCCATTTTGTAACTTTCTTCCAGGCTCTTTAAGTATATACAATGGTGTTCCGTTCTCTGCATTCCATACAGTAGCAATACTATCTTCCGTAATGATAAGGAGTTTTTTTTCGTTTGCATTAAAACGATAGTTTATAATATATTTTTTAGGAGTATTTATTTCAGTTATCAGTTGTCCTGTTTCCGCATTCCAAATGCTTACTATTCCATCTAACTTTGAACTGCTAATAATTTTTTTTCCATCGGAATTGAAGGACATAGAAAACCATTTGACTGGTCTATTTTCTTTTATTGAAAAGATTAGTTTCCCGGTTTCAGTATTCCATATTTTTCCAGTACCGTCCTGTGAATATGTAATGATTCTTTTTCCATCAGGACTAAAATCTGCATATATTTTTTTGGGGTGCCCTCTTAATTCATATAACAACTGGCCAGTAATGGCATCATAAACACTGGCAAAATTTTCATTTGAAGTAGTCAACACTCTTTTTCCATCAGGACTGAAATTGCTATATACATCCTTGTTTTTGTCATTATTTCCTTTAAATACTGCTACAAGTGCCCCAGTGAAGACATCAAATAATTTTGATGAACCAAATTGACTTGACATTAGCAAACGCTTACCATCTTTGCTTATACTAACACCATAAGTATTTTTTGCATTTCCTTTTAAATCAGTAAGTAATTTTCCAGCTGCAATATCCCATATTTCTATATGCGCATAAGCAAGGGCCAATGCAATTTTTTTCCCATCGGGGCTAAAGCTTGCTGAATTGACATATTCATAATCTCTTTTTATTTCTTTCAGAAGGTTACCAGTAACAGCATCCCATATTTTTATACAGGAATCAACATAAACGGTAAGAATTTTTTTCCCATCGGGACTGAATTGGGCACCGGTTATTATATCTGACCAATAGCCCCGGTATTCTCCTTCTTCTTCTTTTTTCCTTCCTAATAAACTAACTCTAAGTTTTCCGGTTTCTGCATCCCAGATTTTAACAGTGCCATCGTCTGACCCGGTTAGAATTGTTTTACCATCGGGATTAAAACGAGAAAAACTAATAGCTCCCTTATGCCCGGTTAAATCAAATAAAAGCGTACCTGTTTCAGCATCCCAGATTTTAGCAGTTGAATCTCCCGAACAGGAAACGATTTTCTTAGCGTTCGGATTGAAGTCTGCTTCCCGTACTTCAAGTGTATGACCTTTTAAATCGAATAAAAATTTTCCCGTTTCAGTATCCCAGACTTTAGCCAGATGATCATCTGATGTTGTAACAAAACTTTTTCCATCTTTACTGAAGTGGGCCCACCAAAGACCTAATGTGTGTCCTTTTAGATCGAATAAAAGTTTTCCGGTTTCAGCATCCCATATTTTTGCTGTGTGATCTTCCGATGCGGTAACAATTTTTCTTCCATCGGGACTAAATTCTGCATAAAACACTTTGCCGGTATGGCCTTTCAGATCTGCAAGTAATTGAGTCGAATTAGCATCCCAGATTTTACCTGTTCCGTCTTCACATGCAGTCACAATTTTCTTTCCATCGGGGCTATAAACAGCCGTTGTAACTGTATCGCTATGCCCTCTTAAATTTGCCAGCAACAATCCCGTGCTTACCTCCCATATTTTTACAGAATTATCCAGTGATGATGTCACTATTCTTTTCCCATCCGGGCTGAATACAGCAGTGCTTACTCCTAGTGAGTGCCCAATAGGCAACATTAGTTTAGGTTCCTGAGCAAAACTTGCAGAAGATAAAAAAATACAAAATAACAGAAGCAGTAAAACACTATATCGTTTCATATAGCTGTTATAAATGTTTCAAGTTAAGGTATTTAATCAAAGGCAACAATACCCAGAGGGGTATGCCATGATTCAATCTTCTGTTTTATTGGCCAGCAAGTGTTATATATCAGGCAGATATTATGCAAACTATCTCCCTCCCGGCGGACAATGCTCCCTTAAAAATTTTATTAAAGTGGCATTCAGGTGCTGACTTGTTCCCGCACCTTCAAAAATGCCGTGTGCACGATTGGGATAGGCCATCAACTGAAATGTTTTTCCATTCTTCACCAATTCATTGATCAATACTTCAGCATTTTTATAATGTACATTATCATCACCGGTGCCATGCATGTATAAAAGATTACCCTTTAGGTTTTTGGCAAAAGTGTTGGGTGATGCCTGTTTATAATCTTCTTCATTCTCCTGCGGTACACCCATATACCTTTCTGTATAAATATTATCATAGAAATGCTGATCGGTTACAGCGGCAACAGCAATACCCGTTTTGTATATCTCCGGGTAACGGAATAGCAGGTTCAACGTCATGGCGCCACCACCACTCCATCCATGTACTGCCACACGGCTGGTATCAATATAATTC
>JANMLJ010000615.1:0-2162 GCA_031372465.1 Chitinophagaceae bacterium
TTGCCTTGAATTTTTCGTTGGTTACTTTTTTTGTTTCAAGACAAAAAAAGTGACAAATCTACAATTGAAACAAGCAATTGAGAGCCCCATGAAAAGTTATCTACTTGTTTTTAATTTTTAAACTCTTGGCAATTGGTATAATATAGAATTTGACGTCGAAATAACGACCGGGGTCCTGTTATATACTCCTTAAAAATCAGCTCATTTTAAACATAACTTGTTTAAATTCGCACCATCAAAAAATGAATATGGAACGTAAGCAGGAAGTATTACAGGACGTAGTTATCAAATTTGCCGGCGATAGCGGCGACGGTATGCAATTGACCGGAAGCCAGTTCACCAACAATACCGCTTTATTGGGTATCGACCTGGCCACTTTCCCGGATTTTCCCGCTGAAATCCGTGCCCCGATAGGTACGCTACCCGGTGTAAGCGGTTACCAGCTTCGCTTTTCCAGCGACCGCGTATTTACTCCCGGCGATGCCTGCGATGTACTGGTTGCTATGAATGCAGCCGCTTTAAAAGTAAACCTTACCGCTATTAAAAAAGGAGGAAAGATCATCGTCAATACTGATGGTTTTGATTCCAGGAACCTGCGCTTAGCCAATTATCCGGAAGGGGAAAACCCCCTGGAAAATGGTAGCCTCGGCAATTATGAAGTGATAAAGATGGATGTCACTAAAATGACCCGGGAGGCACTCAAGGATATCACCATGGGGATGAAAGAAAAAGACCGGGCAAAAAATATGTTTGTCCTTGGCTTTTTATACTGGATGTATGGCCGTGAAATGGCCAACACCGCTGATTTTTTGAAAGAGAAATTTGGTAAAAAACCGGAGATATTTGAAAGTAATGTAAAAGCCATGCAGGCCGGTTATAACTATGGCGATACTACTGAAACTTTTACCACTACTTATAAAGTAGAAAAAGCTAAGATGGAACCGGGCAGCTACCGTTCCATCATGGGTAACCAGGCCGTTACCTATGGATTGATTGCCGCATCACAAAAAAGTGGATTGCCGATCTTCTTAGGTTCCTATCCTATCACCCCCGCTTCTGATATCTTACATGATCTGGCTAAATATAAAAATTTTGGTGTTCGTACATTCCAGGCCGAAGATGAAATTGCCGCTATCACTTCTGCTATCGGCGCAGCATACGGAGGATCATTGGGTGTTACAACTACATCAGGTCCTGGTATGGCTTTAAAAGGAGAAGCGATGGGGTTGGCAGTGATGCTGGAAATTCCTTTAATAATTATTAATATTCAACGGGGCGGACCTTCTACCGGTTTGCCTACCAAGACAGAACAAAGCGACCTGATGCAGGCATACTATGGAAGAAACGGTGAATGCCCGATGCCAATCGTTTCTGCATCCACTCCCGGCGATTGTTTTGAAGCCGTGTATGAAGCAGTAAGAATTGCGGTGCAACATATGACACCGGTAATTTTTTTAAGTGATGGTTATATTGCTAATGGTGCTGAACCATGGAAATACCCAACTGCAGATGCACTGCGCCCGATAACAGTGAAGTTTAAGACGCAATTAGGTGATATGGAAGAAAAATTTCAGCCATATTTAAGAGATGAAAAATTAGCAAGACCCTGGGCCGTACCCGGTACAGCAGGGCTTGAGCACCGCATTGGAGGATTGGAAAAACAAAACGTAACCGGTAATATAAGTTATGAGCCCGAAAACCACCAGCTGATGGTAAAGATCAGGCAGGAGAAAGTAGATAAGATCGCAGATTATATACCAGAGCAAAAATTAGACAGTGGCGCTTCTACAGGAAAAATATTAGTACTGGGTTGGGGTTCTACCTATGGTGCTATCAAAAGTGCCTGTACAGAATTACAGGCAAAAGGTCATGCAGTAAGTCATGCGCATCTCCGTTATGTTCGACCTTTCCCCAAAAATCTTGGCGATATCATTAAGAATTTTGATACCGTATTGATACCCGAGATCAATAACGGTCAGTTGGTAAAAATAATCAGGGATGTTTATTTTGTAGATGCCAAAGGTTATAACAAAATAATGGGAGTGCCTATTACCAAAACAGAATTGGTGATGAAGTTGGAAGAAATGCTGGTGGCTGAAAAATGAGAAATAAGAAAGGAGGAATAAGAAATAAGGAAGTTTAACACCAACGGGCAACTTTCT
>JANMLJ010000497.1:0-3355 GCA_031372465.1 Chitinophagaceae bacterium
CCACCTCCAGGACCAGCGCCACTAAAAATTACAATCAGAATAATGATAATAAAAATGATGGTGCTGATACCCATTCCTTTTTTCTTTTTTCTTCCATAACCAGCAGGTGCTTTATACTTGCCCTCAGCTGCTTTAATAATGTTATCAGTAGCTTCATCAAGACCCCGGTAATAATCTCCTTTTTTGAAATTGGGCGTGATCTCGTTATCGATAATACTTCTGGCTGTTAAATCTGAAACAGCTCCTTCCAAACCATAACCTGCCTGGATAGTTACTTTCCTGTCTTTTTTGGCAACAAGAATAACTACTCCATTATTAAAATCCTTGTTTCCAACTCCCCATTTACGACCTAATTCTATGGCAGCATCTTCAATAGAATAATTATCTGTTGATTCTACAATAACAACCGTGATTTGATTGGTAGTACTATCATCAAAACGATAAAGCTTACTCTCCAGCGCTTCTTTTTGCTGGGGTGTAAGTGTGTTGGTATAGTCGTTGACCAATTTTGGGGGATTGGGTCGGGAATTAATAACCTTTTCCATCTGTGCAGAAGCACAAAAAGAAACAAACAAGGTTAGTATTACTAATAAACGTTTCATGAATTTATCTGCCAAAAACAATTTCATCCGGTAATTCGTTTTTATCAGTGTCCCGTTCGAATGGAAAATGAGTAGTGAGGGCTTCACCAATCTGTATAGCACATTCAGCAATTCCCTTAGCATAATTTTCCTTATTAAAAGTAGAAAGCATTTCACCTACTACTTTATTCCAATATTCTGTTCCTACTTTATTGTGGATGCCTTCATCACCAAATACAGCAAGCTGCCTGTCTTTAAGGGCAATATAAATCAACACCGCATTACGCTGTTCTGTATTCTCCATTTTAAGTGTAAAGAAAATTTCTGCGGCTCTGTCCATAGCATCCATCCAACTGCAGCGGCTTTCAACAAAAACCCTGACCTCGCCACTGGTGCGTTGTTCTGCATGGCGGATAGCTTTTACTATCAGTCTTGTGTCTTCCTCATGGAAGAAAGATTTTCTTTTATACCAGGGGAATAATTTCATCAGAATTTTATTTCAACGCTTTTTTCCGTTCCTGCAACAGCTTCAAATCCCACTTTCTTTTTGAACTTAAATAATCCTGCCAGCAAGTTGGTGGGAAAACTTCTTACTTTACGATTGTAGGCCGCAACTGCTTCATTAAGGTCATTGCGGGCCACTTTTATTCTTCGTTCTGTTCCTTCCAGCTGAGTTTGTAAACCAGCATAGGCAG
Source organism: Chitinophagaceae bacterium (assembly GCA_031372465.1). Classification (GTDB taxonomy): domain Bacteria; phylum Bacteroidota; class Bacteroidia; order Chitinophagales; family Chitinophagaceae; genus JJ008. Next base: position 1,277 of record JANMLJ010000497.1, read on the forward strand.
CAGTGCCTTTCAATGTTGGATACTTCTCCATCTGAACAATCATTTTATTGGCGGCAGCAGCCAGGTTATCCTGCAATTGTTTTTGTTGCTGATAATTCTCCGGGGTCAGTTCATTATTTGACAGACCTGAAAGTGCCCTGCTCCTTGTCTCGGTGATTTTCTCCAGGGTGGTTTGTTCAAAATCAGAAAGGCCTTTTACCACATTGACTAAATTGGGAATTAAATCGAGACGACGCTGATAAGTATTCTGTACTTCCGACCATTGCATTTTTACTTTCTCTTCTTTCTTTACTAATGAATTATAAGAAGTAAAAATCCAGAGTACCAGAATAAGCAGAATAGCACCTCCAGCTATAAAGCCGGTAATTTTTTTTTGTTGCATATAGGTGCCGCTTAGAATTCTACTTTAGGAGCTTTTTCAGCACCTTCATCAGCTTTGAAGCCTTCTTTTTTATGGAAGCCAAACATACCACTCAGCATATTCATTGGAAATGATCGCACTTTTGTATTGTAGGTATTTACCGCATCATTGAAATTTTTTCTTGAATTACGGACATCGTTTTCAATTCCTTCCAATGAACCCTGCAATTGCAGGAAATTCTGGTTGGCTTTTAAATCAGGATAATTTTCTACTACTACGAGTAACCTGCTAAGCGCACCAGACATCTGCGTTTGTGCCTGTTGAAATTTTGCCATATTTTCCGGTGTAAGCTGGTCTGCCGTTAAGTTGATAGAAGTAGCTTTTGCCCTTGCTTCTACAAGCTTGGTTAGTGTTTCCTGTTCGAATTTGGCAGCACCTTTTACGGTGTTAACCAGGTTGCCTACCAGGTCAGACCTTTTTTGATATTCGCTATTTACATTATTCCAGGTATTTTTTACTTTCTCGTCCTGTTTTACCAGTCCGTTGTATCCGCTGCAGCCCCATACACCAAGGATGAGGACAAGGCCAACAATAGCTAATAAAGTAATGTTACGTGTTCCTTTCATTGTAGTTGTTTTTATTTAGTGTGTAAAATTAGTATTTTCATTACTTCAACAAGGTAAAAATTCGGCTGATCAGGTTGTTTTGCCGGTTAAACAACAATATCAGTATCTCTGCGGCATGGTTTTCGAGCCAAAAAAAATAAATTAAGCCCTTATGCGTATCAAACGTAAAATCTCCATCATAGGATTAACGGCATTATTGGCTTTTGCAGCTTGCAAAAAATCGAAAACCAATACGGTAACTCCCCCGGTGCCTGCCGGGCCTGTCACCATTAAAGACTCCGTAATAGTTCAGGGATTAAACTTTCCATGGGAGATTTTATGGGGGCCGGATAATTTTATCTGGATGACAGAAAGAGGTGGCAAAATAAGCCGGGTGAATCCAGCCAATGGAACTGTTTCACTTTTACACACTGTTACTGAAGTTGTACCTACTGGTGAAGGGGGAATGCTTGGTATGGTTTTGCATCCGGATTTTTCCACTACACCGCATGTATTTGTTGCGTATAATTATAACGCAGGTGGCTACAAAGAAAAAATTGTACGGTATACCTACAATGGCAGTTCGCTTACCAGCCCGGTTACCATTATTGAAAATATTGCAGCTTCGTCTATTCATAATGGTTGCCGTCTTGTAATTACACCCGATCTTAAATTATTTATTACTACGGGTGATGCTTCCAACCAGGCTCTTCCACAAAATATTGCGGCGGTAAATGGAAAAATATTGCGGCTAAATCTTGATGGAACTGTTCCTGCTGATAATCCGGTAGCAGGAAATCTCTATTGGAGTTTAGGTCATCGCAATCCGCAGGGCCTGGTTTTTGCTAATAATATTTTGTACAGCAGTGAACATGGCCCAAACACTGATGATGAAATAAATATCATTGAGAAAGGAAGAAATTATGGTTGGCCGAATGTTCCGGGATTTTGTGATGCGGGTAGTGAACAAACATTTTGCACGGCGAATAATGTGAGAGAGCCATTGAAAACGTGGACACCTACCGCCGCAGCCTCCGGCAGCGCCCGCTCGCGCTCGAGGTACAGCCCCGTGCGCGAAAGAGCGACGAGCCGGCCCACCAGCTCCTCGGCCTC
>JANMLJ010000631.1:0-1680 GCA_031372465.1 Chitinophagaceae bacterium
TGCAGGCTTGCCAGTGAAAGATTCTATCTATGGTGGTTGGGAAAAAGACGGTATATCCGGTCATACATTAGGTCATTATTTGTCAGCCTGTGCAATGATGTATGCAAGTACCGGTAATATTGCTTTTAAAGAAAGGGTGGATTATATAGTAAAAGAATTACGTCGTTGTCAGGTAGCAAGAAAAACAGGTTATGTTGGAGCGGTGCCGAATGAAGATACCATTTTTGCACAGGTTGCCCGCGGCGAAATTCGAACAGCAGGTTTTGATCTGAATGGGGGTTGGGTACCCTGGTACACATTGCATAAAGTGCTGGCAGGTTTGCTCGATGCATATTTGTATTGTGATAATAAAACAGCAATAGATATTTCTGTTGGAATCGCAGACTGGACGGCAACAATAGTAAACGGATTGACCGAAGAACTAAGATTGAAGATGTTGAATTGCGAACATGGAGGCATGAACGAAGTACTGGCCAATATCTATGCAATTACAGGGAATAAAAAATATTTACTGCTCTCCCAAAAATTTCATGATGAATTTGTGTTGGGTAGCCTGGCAAAGCAAATTGACCCCATGCCCGGTAAACACAGTAATACCAATGTACCAAAAGCAATTGGGTGTGCCAGACGATACGAACTGACAGGTTCGGAAACTGATAAAACAATTGCCTCCTTTTTTTGGGAAACAATGGCGAAGCATCATAGTTATGTAATTGGTGGCAATAGTAATTATGAATATTGCGGTAAGCCGGATTCCTTAAGTGAACGGTTAAGCAATGCTACCTGTGAAACATGTAATACATATAACATGTTGAAGCTTACCAGGCATTTATTTGCCTGGAATCCATCGGGAGAACTGATGGATTTTTATGAGAGAGCTTTGTACAATCATATTCTTGCTTCGCAAAACCCGGAGAATGGGATGATGACTTATTTTGTACCGCTGCGGATGGGGACCAAAAAAGAGTTCAGCGATTCCTTCCGCACATTTACCTGTTGCGTAGGCAGCGGTATGGAGAACCATTCCAAATATGCAGAGCAGATCTATAGTCATGATGAAAATAATTTATTTGTCAACCTGTTTATTCCTTCTATTCTTACCTGGAAAGAGAAAGGTATTGTAATCAGGCAGGAAACAAATTTTCCTGAAGCAAACTCAACTGCGCTTGTTTACCTGGGAAATAAGAGCAAGACATTCACTTTATATATAAGAAAACCTTTTTGGTCTAAAGGGAAATTGAAGTTTTTAATGAATGGAAAAGAGAATCTGAATATACTTTCTTCAGAAGGAAATCCTGAAATGGATAAATACGAAGGGTATAGTCCGGTAAGGTTAAATTTACAAAAAAATGATAAACTCGAAATTCAGTTTGATATGAATTTATATACTGAAGCAATGCCCGATAATCCTAATCGAATTGCTTTTAAGTATGGCCCCATTGTATTGGCAGGTCAATTAGGTACCGCAATGCCTGACCCGGTTTATGGCACACCTGTTTTATTAACCGATAATAAGAATATAAATGATTGGGTAAAGACAGCCAGTAATCCCCTGGAGTTTGAAATAAAGGCAGTAGCCAAACCGATGGATGTCAAATTGATTCCTTTTTATAAAACTTATAACCAGTATTACAGCGTCTATTGGGATTATTTTAGCAATGCAGATTGGGCAAACAGACA
>JANMLJ010000634.1:0-11096 GCA_031372465.1 Chitinophagaceae bacterium
AGTCTGTTTATTAGTATAAATTTATTCGGCCCATGCTTTATCTCCTTTAGCGTAAGGGTATGCACCATCATATTTTCCCGGCACAGGAAGATGTCGTAATGTTTCTGTCATGCCGGTTTTAGAACTAAAGAAACCTAATAAAGTTAATTGTTTCATCATCGTATAGTAATGAGAAGGGGTGCCTTGAAATTCTTTTTGGTCTTTCCAGGGCAATTTACTGTTCGCTTCTTTCAGCGCTTCTTTTTTCGGTTTATCCTCTTCATCCCTTTTAGTATTAAATGCTTTTGCTTCTTTTTCAAGTCCCACCAGAAAATCATGCCGCTGCTGTGGCGTACAATCCATAAATGATTTACTGTTGAGTTTTTTACAGGCTTCTTCCAGATCGCTGATACCTTTTGTAAAAGCAGTTTGTTGATTTGCTGTATAGCAATCAGTTACCATTACTTTCATAAACTCCGCTACTTTGGCAGCTTTAGCACCCGGGGTAGTAGTAGCAGGTATAATAGTCTCTGCAATTTCATCCAGCAAAGCAATATTGCTGGTGGTAAAACCTGCGTCTGCTTTTGCACCGGTTTTACATCCACTTAAAAAAATATCGCCGCCGATTACAGCGCCACCGGTAAGTAATGCCACCATTTTTAAAAGTTCTCTTCTGTCCATAATGTTTACCCCCATACCCCCTAAAGGGGGCTTCGACCCTGTTATTGCAGGGTTCGTTTATTGGTTTTAAAATTTGGTTTCAATCTATTTTTTTCCTCTAAGTGTTTTATGATGTCAGCTTAGGGAAGTATTTTGATTCTTTAAGTTATGAATAAATAAACTCAATAATTATTTTTAAACTTTCAGATTCTAAAGCTCCGCCTGCCGGCGGATTGGGATCTAAAGGTTTCCTTTTTTCAATTCTTTGACTGCAAAGTCAACCGCCCTTGCCGTCAATGCCATATAAGTCAGTGATGGATTTACACAAGATGAACTTGTCATACAGGCTCCATCGGTAACAAATACATTCGTAGCATCCCATACCTGGTTATTACCATTCAATACGGATGTTTTTGGATCACGACCCATTCGGGCAGTTCCCATTTCATGTATTCCATGTCCTATTGCATGTCCTGAATCGTAGGATGAAATATTTTTTACACCGCCGGCTTCCAGCATCGCTACTAATTCTTCTTTTATAGCCGAACGCATTTTTATTTCATTCTCTTTCAGTTCTGCATCCATTGATAAAACGGGTAATCCCCATTTATCTTTTATTGTTTTGTCTAAAGAAATTTTATTTTCATGGTAGGGAAGTATTTCACCAAAACCGGTAGCACCCATTCTCCAGCCACCGGGTTCCGTTAATCCCTCTTTTAACTGGCTGCCAATATTCATTTCAGCAATCTCTCTGCTCCAACCTTTTCTGCTGGCACCACCCTGGTAACCGAATCCTCTTACAAAATCTCTTTTTTTATCACCGGGTATATTTGCAAAGCGGGTAATATAAAATCCACAGGGGCGCCGGCCATATTCTGTTTTGTCTTCAAATCCTTCAATGTCACCGCTTGCACCCAGGTTATAATGATGATCCATTACATTATGACCAAGTTCATTACTGCTGCTACCTAAGCCACCCGGCCATACTTCTGTTGCCGAATTAAATAATAACCAGGTTGAATTTAATGCAGATGCGCACACAAAAATTATTTTTGCGTTGAATTCAACCGTTTTATTATCAATCGTATCAAGCACTTCTACACCGGTTGCTTTTTTCCTGTCTTTATCATATAGAATTTTTGTTACCAGTGATAAAGGCCGTACGGTCAGGTTATTGGTTTTCATTGCAGCTGGTAGCGTAGATGATTGCGTGCTAAAGTAACCACCAAATGGGCAACCTTCCCAGCAGCGATTGCGGAACTGGCAATTCGTTCTTTCGTTGTGCGGTACCGTTAGATTTGCGACACGGCTGTTTATCAGGTGCCGCTGACCTTTATAGAATTCTTTAATTTTTGCTGCTACATCTTTTTCTACAAAATTTAATGGGACTGGCGGAAGAAATTGTCCATCCGGTAAATAAGGCAAGCCTTCTAAAGAACCACTGATGCCTGCAAATTTTTCTACATGATCGTACCAGGGTGCCAGATCATTATACCGGATTGGCCAATCAATACCATGTCCATCAGTTGCATTGGCTGCAAAATCCAGCTCACTCCAGCGATAGCTATGCCGGCCCCATAAAATGGAACGGCCGCCCATTCGATAAACCCGCCACCAGGTAAAAGGTTTTTCTTCCGTATAGGGCGAATCTTTTTCATTGGCCCATGCATCCATCACTCTTTCATTAGCTGCCCAACCCCGATGAATGACGGGATAATCTTCTTTTTGTTTACTGGTTGTTTTGCCACGGTGCTCAAATTCCCAGGGCATTTTATTGGCTGTTTTGTAATCTTCCAGGTGTTTGTAATCGGCACCACGTTCCAGCATAAGCACCTTAAGCCCTTTTTCACAAAGTTCTTTTGCTGCCCAGCCTCCGCTTATTCCGGAGCCAATAACTATTGCATCGTATGTATTCATACCCCCATGCCCCCTAAAGGGGAGTTTTAGACTCCGCTATTCGGAGTTTTGCTATTGTTTATAAAAAGTATTTTATCCGAAATTTTCTATATCACCAATTCAAGTTGTTTGAACACTTCAACGTTGGTAAAACGAATAACGGAATAACCCCATTTTTCCAAATCCTCTTTTCGTGTCATATCATTTTTTTTAACATCATCCTGGTTGTGTATAGAACCGTCCAGTTCAATAATGAGTTTTGCATTATGACAATAAAAATCGGCAATATATACACCTATCGGATGTTGTCTCCTGAATTTATAGCCATTCAAGTCTTTTCGTAAATGAAGCCATAATGACATTTCAGCAGCAGTCATATTTTTTCGAAGTTGGGTTGCATTTTCAAAAATAATATGTGAAGCTCCTTCAAACATGCCGCCCTGTTTATATGAATTCTTTAGTGTCATCTTTTCTATAGTAAATTAAAGCCCCTTTAGGGGTTGGGGTTGTATTTACAAATTCCCTTTCTTCATTTCACTAACAGCAAAATCAGCTGCCCTTGCTGTCAATGCCATATAGGTCAACGATGGGTTTACACAGGAAGCAGATGTCATACAGGCCCCATCGGTTACAAATACATTCAATGCATCCCATACCTGGTTATTACTATTCAGTACTGATGTTTTTGGATCGCGGCCCATACGGGCAGTACCCATTTCATGAATACCCATTCCGACGGTGTAGCCGTTATCACTGGCTTTTACATCTTTTAATCCTGCGGCTTCCAGCATCTCCTTGGCATCATTCATCATATCAATCCGCATCTTTCTTTCATTCTCTTTTGTCTCTACATCAAATGCAAGAATTGGTAAACCCCATTTATCTTTTTTGTCTTTATCTAAATATATTTTATTGCTGTGATCAGGGAGCATTTCGCCAAAGGCGGTAATTCCAAAATGCCACTCGTCATTTGGCAGGCTCAGGGCTTCTTTTAAATCAGCACCAATCGCTAATTCAGCTATTTCAGCACCGCGGCCACGACCTGCACCACCCTGGTAACCAAAACCACGGAGATAATCCCTTTTGTCGTCATAAACATTTCTGAAGCGGGGAATATAAATACCTGTAGGGCGACGGCCAAAAACATATTTATCACTAAATCCTTCCACGGTGCCACCAGCACCTGTTCTGAAATGATGATCCATAACATTGTGTCCTAATTCACCACTACTGCTGCCCAATCCACCTTCCCACACATCTGTTGCAGAATTCATCATCACCCAGGTTGAGTTCAATGCAGAAGCACATACAAACACAATTTTTGATTTGAACTCATAGGTTTTATTTGTTTCTGCATCTATTATTTCTACACCGGTTGCTTTTTTTGTGTCTTTGTTGTATAAAATTTTTGTGACAATGGAAAAAGGACGCAGGGTCAGGTTGCCTGTTTTCATGGCAGCCGGCAAAGTAGAAGATTGAGTACTGAAATAACCACCAAACGGACAACCTCTCCAGCACCTGTTGCGATACTGGCAATTGGTTCTTGCCTGAAGCGGTTCAGTTATGTTTGCACTTCGACCAATTATTATTCGCCTGCTTCCTTTATAAAAGGCTTCCATTCTTTTCTTCACTTCTTTTTCGGCACAGTTCAATTCCATGGCTGGCATAAATTCGCCATCCGGTAGAACATCTAATCCTTCTTTACTTCCCTGTATGCCCGCAAATTTTTCAGCATAACTGTACCAGGGGGCGATATCATCATACCGGATTGGCCAGTCAACTGCTACTCCTTCTTTACCATTGGCTTCAAAGTCCCATTTATTCCAGCGGTAACTTTGCCTGCCCCATAATAAAGAACGGCCTCCTACATGATAACCGCGATACCAGTCAAATCTTTTTACTTCGGTATAAGGGCTTTCTTTTTCATTCACCCACATATCAAGTACTGTTTCGTTCAAGGGATAATCCCTTTTCAAAACAGGATGGTCTTTAATCATTTCCTGTGTGCGGCTACCCCGATGCGGAAACTCCCAGCTTTCTTTGGTGGCATTCACATAATCTTTTATGTGCTCAATGTTACGGCCTCTTTCAAGCAACAAAACTTTTAAACCTTTTTCGGTGAGTTCCTTGGCGGCCCAACCACCACTAATGCCAGAGCCAATTACAATTGCGTCGTAGGTATTATCAGCCATATTCTATTTTTAATAAGTTTAGATGTCACAAATTTTTATTGCTTTTTTTAAAGCAGCAGTCTTATCTGATGTTTCTTTGCCCGTCGGAATAAATTCCTGCGCTACATATCCTTTGTATCCTGTTGCTACTATCGCTTTCATAATAGCCGGATAAAATAATTCCTGACTCTCATCTATCTCATGTCTTCCCGGAACGCCCGCCGTATGATAATGGCCGAAGTATTCATGATTAGTAGTTATTGTTCGGATAACATCACCTTCATTGATCTGCATATGATAAATATCGTAGAGCAGTTTAAAATTAGGGGAACCGATTTTTTTACATAATTCAATTCCCCAGGCACTTTTATCGCACATATAATCTTTATGGTCCACCTTGCTGTTGAATAATTCCATTTGTATGATAACGCCTTTTTTTTCGGCAATGGCCATTATTTGTTTTAAGCCTTCAGCGCAGGTATTCATTCCTGTTTCATCATTCATTCCTTTTCTGTTTCCACTAAAGCAAATTAAATTTTTATAGCCGGCACTTGCCACCAGTTCAATATGTTCTGTATAATTTTTTATCAATGTAGCATGATATTGTTTATCATTCCATCCTTTCACCAGGCTTATTTCAGCGCCATTGCACATGGAAGAATAAATACCATTCGATTTAAGCGTTGGCCAACCTTTTGGTCCGATAAGATCGATAGCTGCAAAACCTAGTTTTTTTACCAACGCACATAATTCTTCCAATGTAAGAAAAGAATAAGTCCATTGGCAAACAGAATGATTAATATTTCCTTTTAGTTTATTATTCACTTCCATATTTTCGGCGGCTAATGAAACAATTGGATTAACGGCACCCATTGCTATTGATCCCATTAAAATTTGATGTAGTGCTTTTCTACGGCTGGTAGGTTGTTTCATGGTAGTATAAATTATGGTTTGCCTTTTTTGTTTTTCATATAAATAAGTAATCCTGCAAATGCAACCACCAAAACTACTGGTATGATAAGTGTAGTGTTTAATATTTCTGGTCCGGCAGCTTTATTGGCTTCTCCCAGGGCAGTTTTCATTTCGGCAGTAGCAGCGCCTGAATTATATAATTTTAAATCAGCACCTGCCGGCAGGTGTTTGATTATTTTATCATCATAAACACCACCCATAAACATCATATACAAAGAAACAGCAAACATACCGGCACCTCCCATCAGGTTGATACCAACGGCTCCGGTTTTGGGCAGATTTTCTGAAACAAAGCCCAGCATAGTTGGCCAGAAATAACAAACACCGATACCAAATACAAGGGCTCCGACAAATATCATATTGCCGGATGTATGTCCTAACATATATAAACCCAATGCAGAAAATATAGCAGAGCCTAATAATACACCCGCCGGAGAAAGCCGATGAACAACCGGGCCCGCCAATCCTCTGCCGATTACCATTACGCCGGTAGTAACGGTAAGTATAAGAATGGAATTTTGCGTTACATTATTCAATAGTAACTGTATCCATTGCCCGGTAAATAATTCTGTAATGGCAGTACCGAACATACAAATTATTAAAAAGAGAAAAAGAGGATTTAATAAAGAACGATACATTTCACCCGTGGATACTCCACTGGCTACTCTTTCTGTGACAGGAAATTTTTGTTTGGAAAAAAGAAAACCATAAATGACTGCCGGAATGATCATCATTGCTACCTGAAGCTGCCAGCTAATGGATGCTTTGTCAAAGAAATATACAATGAGTGTACCGATAACAATTCCGCCAGGAAACCATAAATGAAAATGATTCAGTTTTGTAGTTTTATCGTTGGCGTATAAGGTTGCTACCAATGGGTTGCAGGCTGCTTCTACTGTTCCGTTAGCAATGCCAATACAAAGGGTAGAAATAAACAAGGCCCAAAATGGATTGCCGAATTCTCCTGCAAAAATGGTGAGGAGTATACCGGCAATGTGAAAAATAAATGCCAGTATTAATAATTTTTTCATGCCAATAATATCCACCACCATTCCACCAATAACCACGGCCAGTGGAAATCCCCAGAAAGCAGTAGCGGCAATTGTTCCTAATTCAGCTTTATCTAACCCAAACTGAATACCGAGCCTGTCAAGAATTCCGGCACGGATACCAAAAGATAAAGAAGTTACTAATAAGGCAAGGCAACTGGCAACAAAAAGTTGGCTTCGGTTTATCTCCGGAATCCTGTGGACTGTTGGCATATCGTTCAATTTATAAACTTGTTAGGAAAATTAAATGTACTATTTTTAATTTCACAATCATGCATAAATAAAACTTATTAGTTAACAATACAATTCACAAACGTTTGCAATGGAATTAAGGAAACTTAGAATGGGAATGATAGGAGGTGGTAAAGATGCATTTATAGGTGCCGTACACCGTCTGGCGTTTAATATGGATGGACAGGTAGAATTGGTGGCCGGTGCCCTGAGTGTAAATCCGGATGTGGCTGTTGACTCAGGACGTAGTTTGTTTATAAATGAGCAGCGCATTTATACTGACTATAAAATAATGCTGGAGAATGAAGCTGCCATGCCTGCTAACGAGCGTTTGGATTTTGTAACTATTGTTACTCCCAACTTTGTTCACTTTGACCCCGCCATGAAAGCGCTGGAGCATGGTTTTAATGTGGTGATCGAAAAACCAATTACTTTTTCTCTGGAGGAAGCAAAACAACTGAAGATAAAACTGGAAGAAACCGGTTTGTCATTATTGTTATGTCATACCTATACCGGTTATCCGATGGTCAAGCAGGCCAAACAATTATTAAAAGCCGGATTATTAGGTAAAATCAGAAAAGTGTATGTAGAATATCCGCAGGGATGGCTCAGTACTTTTTTGGAAAAGACAGGACAGGCACAGGCAGCCTGGCGTACGGATCCTAAAAAAAGCGGTGCAGCCGGATCAATGGGAGATATTGGAACGCATGCTTTTAATTTGGCAGAATATGTAACTGGATTAGCAGTTACTGAATTATGTGCGCAATTAAATATAGTAGTGGAAGGAAGAATGCTGGATGATGATGGTGCCGTGTTGTTGAAATTTGACAATGGCGCTACCGGCGTATTAATGGCCACACAAATTGCTGCCGGCGAAGAAAATAATATTAAGATAAGAGTGTATGGTGAAAAAGGGGGAATGGAATGGAAACAGGAAGATGCCAATACGTTGCTTGTAAAATGGCTGGACAAGCCTGCTGAGATTTATCGTGCCGGAACCGGCTATGCCAATTCATTTGCAAGTCATAATTCCCGTACTCCTGCCGGACATCCGGAAGGTTACCTGGAAGCATTTGCCAATCTTTACAGGAATTTTTCATTTACACTCCTGGCAAAAATGAAAGGAGAAGAACCAAAAGAGGAATGGTTGGATTTTCCTTCGATAGAAGAAGGAATTAGAGGCATGGCCTTTATAGAAAATGTGGTGAAGAGTGGAAACAGTAATGAGAAGTGGATCAAGTTTGAAGTTTAAATGATTAATTATTTTTTATGACGACTATTAAAGGGCCCGGAGTTTTTCTTGCCCAGTTTATGGGTGATAAAGCACCATTCAATAATTTGAAATCAATTTGTTTGTGGGCCGAAGCATTGGGTTATAAAGCTATACAGATTCCCACCTGGGATGATCGATGTATTGATTTGCAAAAAGCCGCAGAAAGCAAAACCTATGCTGATGAAATAAAAGGTCTGGTGAATGATTGTGGTCTTGAAATTTCAGAATTATCTACGCATTTACAAGGACAGTTAGTGGCTGTTCATCCGGCATATGATACCTTGTTTGATGGATTTGCCCCGGAGAAATTGAGAGGTAATCCAAAAGCCAGACAGGAATGGGCAGTACAGCAGGTAAAATACGGGGCAAAAGCTTCTCAAAATCTGGGGTTAAATGCACATCCAACGTTTAGTGGTTCTTTATTATGGCACACTTTTCATCCATGGCCTCAACGTCCGGCTGGACTTGTAGAAGAGGGGTTTAAAGAATTAGGTAAACGTTGGCTGCCGATTTTAAATTATTTTGATGAGTGTGGAGTGGATGTTTGTTATGAAATACATCCGGGAGAAGATTTATTTGATGGTATTACGTATGAAATGTTTTTAAAAGAAGTTGACAATCATCCAAGAGCCTGCTTGTTATATGATCCTTCGCACTTTGTATTGCAGCAACTGGATTATCTCCAGTACATCGATTTTTATCATGAACGTATAAAGGCTTTTCATGTAAAAGATGCAGAATTTAATTCCACCGGAAAACAAGGAACTTTTGGGGGATACCAGAGCTGGCTCAACAGGGCTGGCCGTTACCGGAGTCCCGGTGATGGACAAGTGGATTTTAAAAGTATTTTCAGTAAGCTTACGCAATATAATTATTCAGGTTGGGCAGTGATGGAGTGGGAGTGTTGTATTAAGCATCCGGAAGACGGTGCAACGGAAGGAGCCGAGTTTATCCGCAAACATATCATCCGTGTTACAGAAAAAGCTTTTGATGATTTTGCTTCCAGCGGCGCTGATACAGCAACGAACCGGAAATTGCTGGGTTTGGATTAAATTATTTAATGACTATCTGTTTAAAGCAACCTTGAAATGGAACCATTTAGATTCATAGCCCACTCCCGATAGCTATCGGGAAGAAATAAACATATAGAATTCTATGTGAATGCTTAAGTTTTTATGTGCTTTTGTGGTTCAAAAAGACTGTAGGTTTAATTATCCCGATAGTGACATAAAGTATTTTAATTGTAAATTGCCTTTTTAAAATAAACAGATACTATGATAAAAATTATTTTACCAATTGCCTTTTTCGTTATTCTATCTGCTTGTGGCGGCAGCAGTTCGGATAAAAAAACTGAAACAAGTACAGATAAAAAAGAAACCGCTGTTGCTGATAATTCAAAAAACCCTGATTACGAAAAAGGGCTTGGCCTTATTGCCAAAAGCGATTGTCTTACTTGTCATAAAGTAGATGAAAAGATTACAGGCCCTGCTTACCGGGATGTTGCGAATAAATATGCCGGTTTGCCGGATACGATTGTTACACATCTGGCATCCAAAATTATCAGTGGAGGCAATGGTGTATGGGGTGATGTTTTTATGCTTCCTCATCCGGGTATTTCAAAAGATGATGCCGAAGCGATGGTTAAATATATTCTCTTACTCAAAAATTAATCAGTATGATAAAAATTTGCTCAGCAATTATAATTGCGCTTGCTATCTCGGGTTGTCATAGTAATGAGGAGGTAAAAACCGAAGATGATACTACGATGGCCAATACGTTAACGGAGCAACAGAAAAAGGATGGCTGGCAATTATTATTTGATGGTACCACTTTGAAAGGCTGGCACAAGTATGATGGCAAGCCGGTTGGTAGTGCCTGGAAAGTGGCTGATGGGAGTTTTTATCTTGACACAACGGTAAAAGAAAACTGGCAGATAAAAGATGGGGGAGATATTGTAAGTGATGATGAGTTTGAAAATTTTCACCTGAAACTGGAATGGAAAATTGCCAAAAATGGCAATAGTGGTATCATGTTTTATGTGTTTGAAGATACGGCAAAATATAAATGGCCATGGGAAACAGCTCCTGAAATGCAGGTATTGGATAATGATGGTCATGGTGATGGGAAGATAATTAAGCACCGGGCCGGTGATCTGTATGATTTAATTTCCTGTAGTAAAGAAACAGTGAAAGCTGTAGGCGAATGGAACCTGGCAGAGATAAAATCTGTGGGAGGCAAACTTGATCTTTATCTCAATGGAGAAAATGTTGTTTCCACTACCTTATGGGATGATAACTGGAAAAAAATGGTGGCAGGAAGTAAATTTGTCAGGATGCCTGATTTTGGTACCTATAAAAAAGGAAAAATAGCTTTACAGGATCATGGCAATAATGTGTCGTTCAGAAATGTAATGATTAAAAAATTGTAATACCTGAATTTCTATTATACAGGTTATTGTGATTAAATAATCCCAATTAATGAACCACAATAGGCACATATAACATATAGGAAAAACACATAGAAATCTCTATGTGTCAATCTATTGTTTTCTATCCTCCTATGTGGTAAAAGCAAAACGATTCCATGATTTTTTCTGCACGGAGCCGATAGCTATCGGCTCTCGCGACCAAATTTGGATACGAAGCAGAATTTTCTTTCAAAGAATATTTTTTCTTACTTGTACGGCGGACTCGGGGCATTTATGAAACGAAAAGTGAGAAGACGTCAAAGCCCGGAGTCCCTTGCTGTTTCAAAAGAAATTTTCGTTGCACCTGAGTTACACATTTAAGAAGAGAGTGACAGGAGACTCCGGGCGGAAAAACGATGAGCAAGAGGATGATGTATTTTTATGAGATGAGTCTCGCG
>JANMLJ010000508.1:0-1851 GCA_031372465.1 Chitinophagaceae bacterium
CCTTTGCCACGAATGTCGAGATTTTGCGGGTGTTCCAAACCGATAGTATGTCCGTATTCATGCGCTGCCGTAGTAGAACCTTTGTAAAGGTTTTCCAGTTTGAAGTAACCACTGTTGCACCCCAGACCATCTACAAAAGAAATATTGCCATAAGCAAATTCTTCTATGCGGAAATAATTATTGCGGGGATCGAGATTCTGGTAAATATCAAGATTCGTTATAGCAGGTTCAAAGGAACAGGTAATTATAAAGCGAATTCCAAACATTGAATCCTCCAACTTCAAACTTGCGCTGGGTTCATTCCACATCGTTTCTATCTCTTCCCGCATCATTTCGGTCAACGCCTCATCAGCTGCATTGCCATAAGTAATTATATGGGAATAAATATGAAGCTGGTGCTTGTCAATTTCGGCAGAGCCCATAACACTTAGTCTCCTTCATTCATTTTTACATCAGTTTTTTTGAGCCAGCCATAAATAAATTTACCGGAGGAACTAATGAACTCGGTGTAAACTGTTTTTTCTGTTTCGGCAATACTGATCAATGTTTCACCTTTTGCAAAACTCTGGCTCTTCGGATAGGAATTACGTGTATTTTCATCCTGGAAGAGTTCTGCTTTTTTAGCAGTAATAACTAATGTAGGTGTTTGCGGATACTGTTTTTTCAACCAGGCATAATCCATCACAGGTTGTGTAGCAAGCCGGGTATAATCGCCTTCTGCATTTACATTATTTCCAAATCCACAGTTATAAGAAGCAGAATGCTTGTTGATATGTACCGTAGTACCATTAATTTTAAACTTCAGGATGCAGTTACTTTCAGCACCTTCATGTGTATTGTCAAAGGAAGCTGTGTCCTTTACAAAACTAATAGTTCCATCCGATTCGCCAGAATTATAGGATGGCCAGCCAATTGTAACATCCAGCCAGAAACGGTATTTATTACCCTCCATTTTCAGGAGTACCAGGTTGCCAGATGGGCCGGTAGCATTTTTATCATTACCTGTATTTCCCGAAGGTTTTTTGGAGTAACCATAAACACCGGATAAATTTGTTTGTGCTGTTAAAGACAATGTTGCTATCAACAAACAACAAAAAATAATTATTTTTTTCATGTGTTTATTTTTTATTTTATTAGCCATCCCGATAGGTATCGGGAGAATTCGCCTTAAAAATTATCATCGCCTGTTGGAATATCCCGAAAGCTATCGGGATGCTCGATAATTTTTATGGCTCATTTCATACAGATTTTTTTAATTGATCTGATAATTTATTATTGGTTTAATTGCTGAAGTAAGCTTTGAAAGCCTCAGACAGCCGGGCAAATTCTTTTTTTACCTGGTTCATACCAATCAATCCGCCAGACATACCGGAAGAATCTTTGTGCAACATAACGGAGAAAAGTGCTCCCTCATTTTTTACGATCACACTTTGCTTATGGTATTTTACAAAGGCACCTAATAAAAGACGCAATACCCTGTTACCTTTGGTATAAGTATGTGTTTCACCTTCGGCAGATTTAAGCGCATATCCTTCTGCGGTGAAAAAGAGGTTAAGTTTATTATCCAGTTCATCTTTGGTGCAGCCGGTCATATTATAAATGACACGGTCTTTGGCAAAATCAACAACAGTAGCTTGCATGGCGATAAGAATTTTAGTGGTTATAGGAAAACGGAACTCCGATTCCGTTCTTATTGTCGGAGCAGAGTTCCGACCTCCGTCCCGAAAGGTATTAAACAAAAATCAATTTTAGCCTTCCCTGTGTGTTTGCTTGTAGTCTTTTTCTAATTCTGGATGGAGGTAAGTCCATTTCCAATCAAACCAATGGTTAACCAATCCAGCTTTTTACTGG
>JANMLJ010000703.1:0-4088 GCA_031372465.1 Chitinophagaceae bacterium
TCCGTCATCCGTGCTGCCAAAGTGGTGACATTCTATATTACTGAATAATTGTTTTTCTTTTACCAATGATTGATATAACCTGGAAGAACCACCACCACTTAGAATATCAGAGAGCAGTTCAATAATATAATAACGCTTATCAAGTCTTCCCGGCATATGCCAGCATTTGTATAAAGCATCCAATGGTACATTGGCTTTTATTTCCTGTCTTCTTTCTGCTGTTTGTTCAGGCTCCTTCGGCAGGTTTCTTTTATACAGTTCACCAGAAGGAATATCGCCAAACCATTTTTCGGTCAGCATTTTTACTTTCTCCATTGTTATATTACCTGCTACCACCATCACAGCATTTACGGGACGGTAATGTTTAAAGAAAAATTTTTTTACCTCCTCTAATTGAACATTTTCAATATGCGACAACTCTTTTCCAATGGTCATCCACCGGTACGGGTGTTTTTTATAAGATAGTTCTCTTATTTTTTGCTGTACTTCTCCATAAGGTTTGGTCAGGTAATGTTCTTTAAATTCTTCAATTACTACTTTACGTTGTGTCTCTAAGCTTTTTTCTCCAAATGCCAGGGAGAGCATCCTATCGCTTTCTAACCAAAAAGCTGTTTCCAGGTTTTCTGCAGGTATTTGTATGTAATAATTGGTAAGATCATTGGTCGTGTAAGCATTATTTTCTCCGCCGGCCATTTGCAGTGGTTCGTCGTAACTGGGTATATTAACGGAGCCGCCAAACATCAGGTGTTCAAATAAATGTGCAAACCCGGTTTTTTCCGGATCTTCATCCCTTGCACCCACGTCATACATAATGTTCATCACCGCCATCGGCGTACTTAAATCCTGGTGAACAATTACCCGCAAACCATTGGCCAGCGTAAATTTTTCAAATTGTATCATATATAAATAACAGCCGTTAAATTAAAAAGTTGGCAGGTGTAAAAGTATTGAAAATTGCTGTGATGGAGGGAAACAGAGATTTAAGTTAGCCACAGATTAACACGAATTAACACAGATAAATTCTTTAGGGAATTTAATATCAGGCTACTCTAGCCAGTTAATCCGTGTTAATTGGTGTAATCTGTGGCAAAAAAAACTACAAGATGCTTTTCACTTTGAATTCAAATTCCATGATCACTTTATTACGCCTTAAAATGAGCTTTATTCTTTCATTAGGAGCCTGAAGGGCCGTTTTATATGCATTGAGGTTCTGATTAAAATTATTATTCACGGCAATTACTTCATCCCCTTCTTTAATTCCAGCCATTTCTGCGGGCGAGCCCTTTGCTACATCACCCACTATTATCAACCCTTCAATATAATATAATTCCATACCTGAATAAGAATAATCAAATGCATCGTTGTAATGGGAGTTTGGCGACAGGTGTATATCACTGCGCCCATAATTCAATATTATATTAAACCGTCGCAAAATATCATTACCAATCAATCCGCCCATGTAAGGGTATGAGGTAACATTATTTTCATCATCAAATAAATAAACAGGAACTTTTCTGAATTTATACGGACCCAGTTTTACTTCTTTCATCACAATCAATTCCATATCTATTTTTCCGCCCAATCCTTCTCCTTCTTTTACCCATCTTTTCTTTTTCTTATCCAAAAAAGCACTGTCGGCAATAAAATCTTTCGTAAGCAGCATACATACTCCGGCGCCCATATCATATAAAAATCTCGAGGTAATCGCTTTTACATCCCTTACTCTTAATTGCTGTGCTAACAATTGATTGATCGTAGGTTTTAATAAGTAACCACCCCTTGGATAGCGGATTGTCCCCTTCGTGCAAAAACTAAGTTTCAGGCTGTCATAATTTATCTTAATTATATAACGGCTCAAAACAGAATAACCAATGATGCCATCAATCCTTTCTCCATATACGGCCGTAAGAATATCATAATTATTGATATGAAAATTGAGGCTATCGATGGTAAGACCGGGAAAATGTAATTGCTGATTAAAAAGAAAACTTACTTTTCGGATGCCGGCAATACCACGTATGGTTCTTTCGGTTGGCGTAGGCGTAAGTTTCAGGTATTCTGCCGTAAGAGAGTCGAGTGATATGCCGCTGCTGCCTGTATCTAATATAAAATTAAGCGTATCCGGAAAATTTCCAATTTTGGCATGAAGAATTACAATACCACCAGTCAGCATGTCAAAAGGAATCTTTGTAATTTCCCTGGAAGGCGGCTCAATAAACTCTTCCTGCGCAGCAAGAGGTTTTGCTGTCAGCAATAAAAAACCTAAAACAATACAATAGATAATTCCTTTCATGTTATTTGATCAGAAAAGTTCCCTTTAATACTATGACAATCTTTTTAATCAAAATGATGCAAAACGGGCAACTGTAAGCACCAGTATTAAAGTAAATTACTCTAATGTCGGCTAAATTTTAAACCGCTCAACACATATTTGATAATCAGGTGTACTTTTACAAAATGAATCTAGATGAGTTATACGAAAAAGCCTCCGCTTTTGGTTTTTTATCCGTTGAAGAAGGCGTTTACCTTTATCACAATGCCCCCATATCCAACCTGATGTTCATTGCCGATGAACTTCGAAAAAAGCAGGTACCACATGGAAAAGTGACCTGGCAAATAGACCGGAATGTGAACACTACTAATGTCTGTGTAGCCAATTGTAAATTTTGTAATTTCTACCGTATTCCCGGGCATGCCGAAGCTTATATTACGGATATGCCAGTATATAGGAAAAAAATTGAAGAAACATTAAAATGGGGTGGTGATCAGTTATTATTACAGGGAGGCCATCACCCCGAATTGGGTTTACAATTCTATGTAGATACTTTCAGACAAATAAAAGCCGAATTCCCTACTATAAAGTTACATACACTCGGACCACCGGAAATAGCGCATATCACCAAGCTCTCCGCAGGATCTCCACAGGACCCTGCGGGCGGTGGAGAAAAGTTAACACATCGTGAAGTTTTAAAGGCCTTGAAAGAAGCCGGGATGGATTCATTGCCCGGTGCGGGTGCAGAGATATTAATTGACCGGGTGCGGCGGTTGATCAGTAAAGGAAAATGTGGCGCACAGGAATGGCTTGATATAATGCAGGAAGCACACCAGCAAAACATAACTACTTCGGCAACTATGATGTTTGGTCATGTCGAAACAATAGAAGAACGGTTTGAACATCTGGTAAAAATTAGAGATGTACAAAGTCGTAAACCCGAATCTGCCAAAGGCTTTCTTGCTTTTATTCCCTGGACATTCCAGGACGTTGATACATTACTCACTAAAATTCGTGGTGTTCAAAATCTTACCACACCGGAAGAATATATCCGTATGATTGCACTTAGCCGGATTATGCTGCCGAATGTAAAAAACATACAAGCCAGTTGGCTCACCGTGGGCAAACAAACTGCTGAAATATGTTTACATGCCGGCGCCAATGATTTTGGTTCTATCATGCTCGAAGAAAATGTAGTTAGTGCTGCGGGTGCACCTCATCGTTTTACCTATAAAAGTATTCAGGAAGCTATACGGGAGGCAGGATTTGAACCACAGTTAAGAAATCAGCAGTATGAGTGGAGAAAAATTCCAGAACTGATAGAAGAACAGGTGATTGATTATTAAAAACCCAATCCGCCGGGGCAGAGCTTTTGACACTGATAATTGTTGTTCTACTAAACTTGTCGAAGGGTAATTTTTTAATTAAATTTGAATATGACAACGCTGACAGTAACTATTAAAAAGAAAAAAGCAATAAAAGTTCTTGAAGAGCTTCGGGCAAATGACCTTATCGATTTTGCTGTTAAAAAAAGAAACATAAAAGATAAAGTTCAAACTCATCTTGCCAGTGAAAAGGCTTTAGCAAAAGACTGGCTTTCCAAAAAAGAAGATGAAGTATGGCAAAGTTTGTAAAAGGTGATATAGTTGTAATACCATTTCCTTTTTCTGACCTGAGTGGAAGTAAAAGACGTCCTGCTTTTGTACTCGCCGACCTTTCTGGAAGTGATATTATTCTATGCCAGATTACAAGCCGTTTTAAAAAAGATAAATTTTCGATTGAGCTTTCACAAACCGATTTCACCAACGGTGGTCTT
>JANMLJ010000006.1:0-1724 GCA_031372465.1 Chitinophagaceae bacterium
CGAAATAAATATATACTAATACTAAGAAAATCTACTAACCTGATGTTGCAACTGAAGAAGCCCCTGGCATTTATTGATTTGGAGACAACCGGAGTCAATTTAGGAACTGACCGGATAGTTGAAATTGCTATCGTTAAAATATTAACTGATGGAAGCAGGAGTGTAAAAAGAAAACTCATCAATCCAGGAATGCCCATTCCCCAAAATGTAACTGATATCCACGGAATTACTGATGAAATGGTAAAAGATGCTCCAACCTTCAAACAGGTAGCCCAGGAGCTAAAACAAATGCTGGATGGTTGTGATTTTGCTGGTTATAATTCAAACCGTTTTGATATTCCATTACTTATGGAAGAATTCTTACGGGCGCAGGTTGATTTTGATATGAACAACCGGAAATTGCTGGATGTCCAGAACATTTTTCATAAAATGGAACCGAGAACCCTTGGTGCAGCGTATAAGTTTTATTGTAGTAAAGTGCTGGAAGGCGCACATGGTGCTGAAACGGACGCTTCGGCCACCTATGAAATACTGGAAGCACAGATTGTACGATACCCTGAATTGGGAAACAATATTGACTCAATATTGAAATTAATAGGTGAAGACCTCATTGTTGATTTTGCCCGCAGGTTTGTAATGGAGAACGGAACGGAAGTTTTTAATTTTGGAAAATTTAAAGGCCGCCCGGTTGCTGACGTACTAAAAGCAGAACCCCAATATTACGACTGGATGATGCGAGGTGATTTTCCACAGCATACAAAACAAAAGCTCACTGAAATTTATACCCGGACGATGCTGAAAAAGAGCTAATCAGGCTAATTTGCCATTGAACAATTTTTTAACAGGAGTTCTTTGCCGAATGTTGTAAATTCGATAACTGATATAATTTATCAAAGCTGGAGAAGTTAGTCGTCATACCAACCTTTAACGAAATAGAGAATATCGAAAGTATTCTTCATGCCATTTTCAATATGAATGATGGCTTTCATGTGTTAGTAATAGATGACGGTTCTCCCGACGGAACAGCCCGGCTGGTAAAAGATCTTCAACCCTCATTCCCCGGACAGTTATTCATTGAAGAAAGAATAGGTAAATTAGGTTTGGGTACTGCTTATATTCATGGGTTTAAATGGGCCATTGCCCGCGATTATCAGTATATTTTTGAAATGGATGCTGATTTCTCCCATAATCCACTTGACCTTCCAAGATTATATAATGCCTGTAAAAATGAGGGAGCTGATCTTTCTATAGGTTCAAGGTATATAAAGGATGGAGGAGTAGTTAACTGGCCAAAAAACAGGATAGCATTATCCAAAGGAGCTTCTTTTTATACGAGAATGATAACATGGATGCCCATTAAAGATCCTACTGCTGGTTTTGTATGTTATAAGAAAGAAGTATTAGAAACGATTAATCTCGACGAAATACGTTTTGTTGGTTATGCTTTCCAGATTGAAATGAAGTTTGCAGCCTGGAAACTTGGATATAAAATAGTTGAAGTTCCGATCATTTTCCAGGATAGAACTTCCGGCGTTTCTAAAATGAATAAGAGTATTGTAAAAGAAGGAATACTTGGCGTACTCAAACTCCGCTGGCATAGTTTATTTATCAATTACAGTAAAAGGGTAAAAAAAAATAACAGGCTGAATGCAACAGTTAACTCCATTCAGCAAAACGAAGTGCTGGCACAGAGTAAATAAGCTGCCCGATATATTCTATCTTTT
>JANMLJ010000027.1:0-2560 GCA_031372465.1 Chitinophagaceae bacterium
AAGTATCCAGTGTATTAGTATCCAGCATCCAGTATCTAGTGTCCAGCATCCAGCATCCAACATCCAGCATCCAATATCCAGCATCTAGCATCCAGCATCCAGTCCCCAGCATCCAGTATCCAGCATCTACAAAATTCCTTCATCAGCAAAACTGTAATATCCGTCTTCACTTACAATTACATGGTCCAGCACTACAATGTCAAGAAAACGGGCGGCTTCTTTTATCTTGGCGGTTAGTTGCTCATCAGCACGACTTGGCTTCAGACTACCGGAAGGATGATTGTGGCAAAGAATTATATTAACTGCATCTTGTTCCAATGCTTTTCGCAGAATTATTCTCGGATCGGCAACGGTGCCGGTAATACCGCCTTCACTTACTATTTCAAAATGATTGACCTTATTGGCTCTGTTGAGAAAAAGAACTGCAAATACTTCATGCCGGTAGTCTTTTAATTTAGTTTGTAAATAAAGAGCGATATCACTACTATTTGTTACGGAAGTTTTTGTTAAGGGGTTAGTGGTATGCCTTCTTCTTCCTAATTCCAATGCAGCTGCAATGGTGATTGCTTTAGCCTCACCGATACCTTTTATTTTCATCATCTCTTTAATAGATAGTTTTCCCAGTTCTACCAGGTTATCTTTTCCCAGTTTCAAGATTTCTTTAGCCAGGTCTACCGCTGTTTTTTCTTTGCTGCCATGATGAATTAAAATAGCAAGCAATTCAGCATTGCTGCAATTTTCTGAACCATTCTGTAGTAATTTTTCCCGGGGCCGGTCGTCTTTCGCCCATTCTTTAATTGAGTACTTGTGCTCTTGCATACAACAAGAATAGCTAATATTTTTATCCTGTAAATACCACTAAGTGGTAAGATTTAAAATCCACCAGTATAAACAATCCTGATCAATTGAAAAGTTGAGGACAATCAGGAAAAATTAAAATCTGGTATCTATGAAAACAAAGGTCTTTACTCCGATTGGTTCCCTGCACCCAATTCTTTTTTTTGCAGTTATGTATTTGGTAGCGTTGTTGTTTGCAGTCTTTATTTGCTCCTCCCTTTTTTACAGTTGTAATGCTGATTCCTCCAAAATTGGAAATCAAACAACTACGCCTGTGGAAAGACAGCTGACTCCGGCCATGACAATAGCTTTGCGATAATGAAGGGTGTCAAAAGTCAACAGTATGAAATTGCAGATAGCTGATAACATGACTTTTTCGCTTGTTAATAGCCAGTAATTTTGCGACTATTTTTTTGCAAATGAGATTTGCTAAGTAGTATCTTCGCCGCTCCAAAGGAAGTTCCTTGGACACATTTAAAAGGCCATGCAAACTGCTAAAATCTTCTCAGGAACCGGTTCTCAACAACTGGCTGAGGCAATCTGTTTAAGATATGGTACAAAGTTGGGAAAAGTCAATATCCAACGATTCAGTGATGGGGAGATAAGCCCTATTTTTCTGGAAAGTGTAAGGGGTGATTATGTATTTCTGGTACAAAGCACTTTTTCTCCGGCTGAAAACCTGATGGAGCTGCTGTTGATGATTGATGCAGCAAGAAGAGCGTCTGCTTATAAAGTAATTGCTGTACTTCCTTATTATGGCTATGCCCGGCAGGATCGTAAAGATAGACCAAGAGTAGCTATTGGTAGTAAGTTGGTTGCCAACATGTTAGTGGCTGCAGGAGCTGACAGGGTGATTACGATGGATCTACACGCACCACAGATTCAGGGGTATTTTGATATACCTGTTGACCACCTCGATAGTCATGCAGTTTTTATCCCTTATATAGAGAACCTGAAGTTAGAAAACCTTACCTTTGCCGCCCCCGACGTAGGAGCAACCAACCGAATCAGGGAAATAGCCAGTTATTTTAATGCAGAAATGGTTATTTGTGATAAGCACCGGAAACGTGCAAACGAAATTGCCAGCATGGTAGTAATAGGTGATGTGACGGATAGAGATGTAGTTATTATTGACGATATCTGCGATACAGGTGGAACATTGGCTAAAAGTGCAGGTCTTTTAAAAGAAAAAGGGGCAAGAACGGTAAGGGCTTTGATAACTCACCCGGTATTGAGCGGTAAGGCGTATGAGAATATCGAAAATAGTGTGTTGGAAGAATTGATAGTGTGTGATACAATACCATTAAGACAAGAAAGCCCAAAAATAAAAGTCTTGAGTGTTGCCGAACTTTTTGCCGTTGCAATTCGGAATGCTTATGAAAATAAAAGTATAACAAGTCTTTTTATTCATTCGCAGCGGAGAGATAAATAAACCCCTGTCCCCTAAAGGGAGACTTAGGTCTAACAGTCTTTTCAAATGCCTGATTCTTTAAAGAAGTAAATTATTATTTAACAATAAACCCTCTCCTGATTTGAGAGTTTCATCACTCCCCTTTAGGGGTTGGGGGTAAAACAAAAAAACAAATGAAATCAATTACAATCGAAGGTAGTCTGAGGACCGGATTCGGGAAAACAGCCACCCGGCAACTCCGCTCTCAGGAACTGGTGCCCGGTGTAATTTATGGCGGCTCACAGGAGATCAATTTTCAGGCTCCCGTTGCAG
>JANMLJ010000064.1:0-19120 GCA_031372465.1 Chitinophagaceae bacterium
GGCATAAATTTAGACCTCCTAAGTTACGAATTTTCAGGGAATTTTTTTTTTTAATCCTTTTGAAAAAACCGGAATTTCGGGCATCCTGGTTGCTAAAATGATAATAGAATATGTTAAGGATTAAAACGTTGCAACCTTGTACCCATTTAGGAAATCATTAATGACAATACCAAAACCACTACTAAACCTGTTTGATGAAAAAACCACTGCATAAACATATTGGGCACCATGCCAGAAGAATACACGGGCATATTACCAAATACCTCTACGAAAGGGATACTATTTTTGCTACTATCTGGGTATTTCTTTTTATAGTAATTCTTGGCTCTATTCCACTTAATCTTGGTGTGTTAAATCCAATCAAGCTTGGATTAAAGGATTTCGACTTTAATGATCTCAGTTATTCCAAACTGGGAAAAGCCGCACATACTCCCATCGATAAAAGAGTAGTCATTATTAATATAGGACAGGCAGACAGGGAAGGATTGGCTATGATGATTAATAAGACCGGTAGTATGAAACCTAAAGTGATGGCCTTAGATGTTCTTTTTTACGAAAAAAGGGACCCTTACCAGGATTCATTGCTTTCGGACGCATTCAGCCGGAATAAAAATCTTATAGCAGCAAGGAAATTAGTATTAAGCGGAAAGGATGGTGATACAATTAGTTTTGCCGGCGACTACATTAACACTGCTTCGCAATATGCGCATGTCAATTTTTTTAACGATGCTGCCACTACCATCCGGAATTTCGAACCTTTCCAGAAAGATTATAAAGGGACCACTTATACTTCTTTTTCAGCAGAGATTCTGAAAATGTATGATACGACTGCCTATGATAAAATGAAAAAAAAGGGCTATCAAAAAGTAATTATCAATTATACCCGCGATGTAAGTAAATACCTTGTTCTCAACTACGAGGATATACTGGCAGGAAATGTAGATGATTCAGCTGTTGCCGGGAAAATTGTTTTATTTGGCTACATTAACAACAATCCCAATGACATTGATGATAAGAAATTTACCCCGATGAATGAAAGATTTGCAGGTAAATCATTCCCTGATATGAATGGGATTGTAGTACATGCCAATATTATTTCTATGGCATTGGATAAAAACTATGTAAAAAAGTTACCTTTGTGGGCAAATTTACTCATTGCTGTTTTAGTTTGCTGGTTGCATATGTCTTTTTTCGTACGTTACTATTTGGAGAGCCATATCTGGTTCCATTTAGTGGCAAAAATAGCTCAGGTTGCTTCTGCCATATTTTTTGTATGGCTTGGTATTTACTTTTTTGACAGGTACAGGTTGAAAGTAGATTTAAAAATGAGTTTGATTGTAATTGTACTGGCGGTTGATGTAATTTATTTTTACGAAGCCTGGGCCGTTTGGATGCATAAAAAATTCGGATATAAAACGGTGTTTAAACCGCACCATCATTAATAAACTTTCCTATTAAACCTTAAACCCCAAAAGATGAAAAAATTACCATTCCTGATCCTATTTTGTTTAATTGCCGTTGCTTCAATGGCACAGAACAATTTCCTGTTGTACAGTTTCAAAGGAAATGTTTCGGTAGTAGAAAACAGTGTGGAAAGTAAAGCTAAAGTGGGCAAACCACTTGCTGCAAATGCCAGTGTAAAAGTTACTGCAGGTGCTGCTGTTACATTAATATGTAATGAAGCCGCTATGTTCACTTTTACAAAACCTGGTACTTACCTGTTAAGTCAATTTGGTGATTCCTGTAAAGTAAGCAGCAGTTCAGTAAGTGCCAATTATGTAAAATATGTTTGGGCTTCTATGACAAAATCAAGCGGTTCTACCGGAAGTAATCGTAAAGCCTATATGAATA
Source organism: Chitinophagaceae bacterium (assembly GCA_031372465.1). Classification (GTDB taxonomy): domain Bacteria; phylum Bacteroidota; class Bacteroidia; order Chitinophagales; family Chitinophagaceae; genus JJ008. Next base: position 1,852 of record JANMLJ010000064.1, read on the forward strand.
CAGTGGGTGCGGTTAGCCGTTCTATCAACAATATCTGGATAGATCCAAGACTGGATACACTGAATTATCCGGGTAACAGTCCGAATTTTCCATTATCCTGGAAATCCTATTCGGATGCAAAGAATTTTGATTTCTCCTTGTATACCAGCGATAATATCAGCACACCTATACTTAGTAGTTCTGTAGGCAAACTAAAAGTTCCGATTGGCGAAATTGCAGCTAAAATGAAACCAGGCAATTCTTATTTTTGGACAGCTGCCGTAAAAGGAGAAGAGAATGATGAGTTGAAAATTATCAACTATGTAACACAAGAAACGTATAATGCTGTACTTGAAACAATCAGGAAGCAGGGTGCTTCTTTTGAAGCTCCGGCTGAACAGGCTTATCGCATGGCATTTATGCTGGAAGATGCACATTATCTTTCTGAAGCATACCAGTATTATACGAAAGCAGCAACGTTAGACGCAACCAATGTTTTATATCGTTCTACCCTGATGTCGTTTAAAAAAGATTATGAGATTAAATAATATGTTTCAGCCTTAAACTGAAAATACCTCCCCTCCGGGAGGTATTTTTTTGAAGAACGGTTCCTGCTAACACAGACAAATACTTAGCTTTACAACATTCCTTTTGCTTAAAATTTTATACATGAAAAAAATATTATTCCCTTCTTTGCTTTTTCTGGGCCTGAATTTACAGGCACAGATGAAAGCCGATGATGTAAAAACATTTACCCTGAAAAATGGTATGAAATTCCTGGTGGTGGAAGATAATTCAATTCCTAACGCCAATATGTACTTGTTTTACAGGGTGGGCAGCCGTAACGAATACCAGGGCATCACCGGCCTCTCCCATTTTTTTGAACATATGATGTTTAATGGTGCAAAAAAGTATGGTCCAAAATTATTTGACCAGACAATGGAATTTAATGGAGGATCTAACAATGCCTATACCACCGAAAATGTAACTGTTTATACTAACTGGTTTCCTACTTCAGCCGCGGAGACCATATTTGACCTGGAAGGTGACCGGATTTCAAGTCTTAGTATTGATCCTAAAATGGTGGAAAGTGAGCGGGGTGTTGTGTTAAGTGAACGCAGTACTGGTCTCGAAAACTCTCCCTGGGAACAACTATCACAAACCTTGCAAGGCGCAGCTTTTCTTGAACACCCCTATCATTGGCCCGTAATAGGCTATGTAGATGACATGAAAAACTGGAAACAACAAGATCTTGAACGATACTTTAAAACATATTATGCACCTAATAATTGTGTAGTAGTTGTATCGGGAGGAATAAAACTGGCGGAAGTAAAACGTCTTGCAGAAAAATACCTGGAACCAATACCTGCACAACCGGCACCGCCTAAAGTAAATATTGTAGAACCTCCGCAAACTGGCGAACGAAGAGTTACCGTACAGAAAGACGTAGCAACGCCCTACCTGCTCATAGGCTATCGTACACCAGAAGCCAGGCATGAAGACTTTTATGCATTGAATATTTTAAGCTCCATTTTATCAAGTGGTAAATCATCCCGGCTCTATTCGTCTTTAGTAGATGAAAAACAATTAGCCACACAGGTTTTTACCGGTTATGGCGAAAGTTTTGACCCCACCCTCTTCCAGGTTTATGCAGTAACTAATAAAAATGTTGCAGAAACCGATCTGGAACAAGCCATCTACAAAGAGTTGGATAAAATAAAAACAAACGGAATCAGTGAAACGGAATTACAAAAAATAAAGAATCAGAAGCTGATGGAGTTTTATAGCCAGGTAGAGACTATTAACGGAAAGTCAAACAATATAGGAACCTATGAAGTGTTTTTTGGTGACTACCGGAAGATGTTTGATGCCCCGGCCAATTACAATAAAGTAACGGCAGCAGATGTACAAAATGTAGCTAAAAAATATTTTACCAAAAGTAATCGTACTGTTGGTGTATCAAAATCAAATGTGGAGGATTAACAAATGAAAAAAATAAAACAACTACTACTAATAAATCTGTTGGCCTTTTTTTCTTTGCAGCTTTCGGCACAGGGATATAAATTGCCCCCTTACGAAAAATTCAAATTACCCAATGGGCTTACTATTTACCTGATGGAGCAACATGAAGTGCCGGTAATAAGTGTTTCCGCCATTTTACCAGCCGGCGCAATTTATGATGGCGAAAAATCCGGGTTGGCTTCATTAACTGCCACTGCATTAAAACATGGTACGCTTAATTATACAAAAGCAAAACTGGATGAAGACCTTGATTATATTGGTGCCTCCGTAAATACTTCAGCGTCCAAAGAGTCTGCAGGACTATCTGCAAAATTTGCGGCAAAAGATAAAGATAAAGTTCTTGCTATCATAAAAGATCTGCTGATGGATCCGGTTTTTGACACTGCAGAATTTAATAAAGAGAAAAAACGTTTACTGGTGGGACTTGAGCAACAAAAAGAAAGCCCCCGCGCAGTAATTGGTTCCTACTTTGATAAAATGCTATACGGCGATCATGTATACGGAAATATCATACAAGGAAAAATTTCAACGGTTACAACGCTTACCACCAATGACCTGAAAGAATTTTATAAAGAAAATTACAGGCCTGATGGTGCTGCCATCTGTGTAGCAGGTGATTTCTCTGCTAATGAAATGAAAACTAAATTAACTGCCTTATTTTCCGGTTGGAAAAAAGGAAGCAAAGTGCAGGAAAATAAAGCAGCCAACCCGATCAAAGCTCCCACGGAGAATAAAGTACTTTTGGTAAATAAAGATGATGCAAAAGAAACTACCTTCTATATTGGCGCACCGGGTATCAGCCGGAACAATCCGGATTTTGTATCTATTGATGTAGTTAATACCTTATTTGGCGGCCGGTTTACTTCTATGCTTAATGATGAACTACGGGTAAATACAGGTTTAACCTATGGAGCCAGCAGCCGTTTTACTGCATTAAAAAATGGTGGTAGTTTTGTAATTACCACTTTCACTGCCGGAAAAACAACTGAACCTGCCATTGACAAAGCGTTAGAAGTTATTAATAAATTACATAAAGATGGCATTGATGAAAAATCATTGACTTCCGCCAAGAATTATGTAAAAGGACAATTTCCTCCCCGCTATGAAACAGCAGGTCAGCTCGCCGGACTATTAACACAAATGTTCTGGTATAATTTTGATGAATCCTTTATCAATAATTTTGAAAAAAATGTAGATGGACTTACCCTGGATAAAGCAAAACAAATAATTACAAAATACTTTCCAAAAGACAAGCTGCAATTTGTGCTGGTGGGTAAAGCGGCTGATATAAAAAAGATTGCTGAAAAATATGGTAAAGTAACAGAAGTACAGATCAAAGAAGAAGTAAAAAAAGGATTCTGATAAATTAAAAAATGCCGTCTCAAAACTTTTTCAACACGGAGATACAGAGATAAAGAGTTTCACAGAGCATTGATACCAGTCAAACCTTCATTGTGAATCTCAACCACTCTTTTACTCTCTGTGTTCAATATTTTCTCCTTTGAATCTCTTTTAGTGATATTGGTTAAACTTGCAATATGAAAATATCATTTTGGTCAGTAGGTAAAGCAAATGAACCTTATATAAAACAGGGTGTAGAAGAATTCACCAAACGAATTTCCCGGTATTTTAAAACAGACTGGAACATCATCCCTGTTCCGAAAAATGCTGCTACATTAAGCGAAATGGATTTGAAGAAAAAAGAAGGAGATGTAATAATTGATTGGCTTAAAAAAGATGACTACCTCATTGTTCTTGATGAAAGAGGAAAACAAATGAGTTCGGAAGGATTGGCCAGTTTTATACAGGCACGAGCCAATGAAAGCGCCAAACAACTTATTTTTTTGATAGGAGGTGCATACGGAATTGATGAAGCGGTAATGAAAAGAGCCGATTATACCTGGAGCTTATCGCAATTAGTATTTCCGCACCAATTGGTGAGGCTGATACTGGCCGAGCAGATTTACCGGGCCTGCACCATTCTTCGTAATGAAAAATATCATCATAGTTGATTCTACATAATTGGTTGAAATAAACAGTTAATTTTAACGTATGAATGATCTTTCAAACTATCCTGTTACGTTATCCCTGCTTGCCATCAATATCATTGTATCCCTCGTTGCAATGAACAATTCAGATGTACTTTCAAAATCCATTATGTGGCCGTATGGTGTAAAGAGGCATAACCAATTTTATCGTTTTATCAGCAGCGGATTTGTTCATGCAGATTATATGCACCTGTTTTTTAATATGTTTACGCTTTTATTCTTTGGAAAAGCCGTAGAAATGTATTTCTCGTTTTATGGCCTGGGTGGAAATATTGCCTACCTGGCACTTTACTTTCTTGGATTAATTGCCTCCGATCTGCCTACGTATTTTAAACAAAGAGATAATTATAACTACCATTGCCTTGGCGCTTCCGGTGCTGTAGCCGCTATTGTATTTGCAGCAGTAGTGTTCAATCCATGGGGCAGTATTTACCTGTATGGTGCACTTAAAATATCTGCACTAGTGTATGCGGTACTTTATATTTTTTACTGTGTTGCTATGTCAAAGAAAGGTGGCGATAATATCAATCATGATGCACATCTTTGGGGTAGTTTGTTTGGATTTGGCTTTACAATAGCTTTAATAGCAGCTATGCAACCGGCCCTTTTTGAATTAATCCTGGAACAGCTGAAGCATCCCAGCTTATTGGGAAGGGGTTAAGGAGATTTTTAATGATTCTTTAGTAGTAGCCTCCATTTTAAAACGTTCATCCAACCGATAACCGACAACCCAGATGATACGTTGATTGCTTTCCAACACCCATACATTTTCTTTAGCAATTGCTGAAAGTTTCTGATCGATCAGAAACCGGTTCAATTTCTTTTTCTTTTTCATACCCAATGGATAGAAATAGTCGCCGGTTTTTCTTTTGCGGAGCAATAAGGGAAACTGAATTTTTTTTTGATCAACTAAGATTGAGTCGTTGGAATTGTGGGTACTGACCCGATAGCTAACGGGTTTGTCAAATGATATATTGGTACTTTTATCAATCCTTAATTTACCCAGCAAAAATAAAATTTCCTTATCGTTTTCTTCAATAATAATATTCGCAGATTCAAAAGTTTCAACCGGACTAATAATGAACCAATGCCTGTGTTTAATAATCCGATAGGAAGACAAAGGGGATTGAATATATTTCCCTGAATCACTGTCAGCAAGCTTTACCACTTCCTCCACCTGTTTCTCGCTAAATCCATAACCGGAAATGATTTCATAGATCAATGCCCGGTTATCAAAAGCCATGAGTTGTTTAACAGGAATATGGCATTCTTTTCCTTTCTGCCGGTACAATTTTTTCTTTAGTTCACTAACGGAATATTGGTATAATTTTTCAATTTCCTTAAACCGGTTGATATTGTGTTGAAGATTTTCATTTACCTGTGGATACACATTACTGATAGCAGGGATCAACTCGTTTCTGAAAAAATTACGGGTGTATTTAGAAGACTGGTTAGAGGAGTCTTCCACAAATGCCAGCTGTTGCTCTTTCGCAAATGCTACTAATTCATCTTTAGAAAATCCAAGTAACGGCCTCCGGATATAATTATTGGATGCAGGTATTCCTGTCAACCCATGTAAACCAGTTCCCCGGAAAAAATTCATTAATAAAGTTTCATTGTTATCATCGGCATGGTGAGCAGTCAGAAGAAAGTCAGGAGTCGGAAGTCGGGAGTCAGGAGCCAGCAACGCTGCAAACCAATTATATCTTAATTCCCGTGCAGATTCCTGGGTTGATAATTTATTCTCCAACGCATAATTTGCTGTATCAAAATGCTGGACCAATACTTCAATTGAATATTTTTTTCCCAGCTCCTTTACAAAATGCTCATCCCGGTCACTCTCCTCTCCTCTCAGTTTAAAATTGCAATGAGCAATGATAAAATCATATCCGGCCTGTTTACACAAATCACATAAAACCACAGAATCAACCCCGCCACTTACGGCCAATAGTAATTTATCTTTTGGTGAGAAAAGATGTTGCTGTTTAATACTATTTTGAAACTGTACTAATAGGCTCATCAAATTATTGTATTCTTTTAAAAAGTTAACTCCTCCAGGGCTCCTTTCAACTCTCCAAAGGCATGGTTATCGCCGGATTTTTTTGCTTCTACCATCCCCTTCTCATAGATGGCAATTGCTTCTTCTGTTTTATCATTTCGTTCCAGCAGTTTTGCGAGGTGGTAATAACTGCCGATATAGCCAGGCTCCCTGTTTACTATTTCTTCAAATAATGGCCTGGCAGCTTCATCATTTCCCAATTTGATATATTCCAGGGCCATAGCATGCTGTAAAAAGCTGTCCACCGGGTTCATTGTCAGAAACTCCTTTAACTTTTCTATCCTGTTCATATTGGCAAAAAATATTTGTCTGAATTTTTCCAAATTTAGCCTGGCAACACTTACCTTTGTTTTAGTTGCATAAACAACTATCTGAGTCGCCACCAGGTTAATGAATAACTCAGATTGACAAAAAAAGAAATCGCATGAAAATTTTAGTTTGTATCAGCAAAACACCTGATACCACCGCAAAAATAGCCTTCACCGATAACAACACGAAATTCGATGTGAATGGTGTGCAATGGATCATAAATCCTTACGACGAATGGTATGCGTTGGTTCGTGCCATTGAACTGAAAGAAGCGGATCCAACGGCAGTTATACATTTAGTATTAGTAGGAACTGCAGATGCAGACCCGATTATCCGTAAAGCGCTAGCGCTCGGAGGCGATGAAGCCATCCGGGTAAATGTTGATAGTTCTGATAGCTTTTTTATTGCTTCTCAAATTGCAGCAGTGGCCAGACAGGGCGGATATGATTTAGTACTAACCGGAAAAGAAACGATTGATTATAATGGTTCCTCAATTGGAGGAATGGTAGCAGAATTATTAGATTATCCTTATGTGGCATTAGCTGCAAAATTTGATCTGGCAGGAATAAACGCAACCATTACCAGGGAAATAGAAGGTGGTGAAGAGCTTTGTGAAGTTGCCCTTCCTGTAGTAGTGAGTGCACAAAAAGGAATGGCGGAAGCAAGAATTCCAAATATGCGGGGTATTATGGCTGCCAGAACAAAACCTTTAAAAGTAGTGGAGCCCATAACCGTTGAACCATTGACAACTGTTGCCGGGTTCCTGTTACCTCCTGCAAAATCAGGCGTAAAACTTGTAGCTCCTGATAATGTAGAAGAACTGGTTCGGCTTTTACATGAAGAGGCAAAAGCAATTTAGACTCCTCTTCCCGGAATAATAAAAAAATAAAATAATCTATAAATTTTTAATATGCCTGTTTTAATATTTATTGATACCGCAGATGGACATGTAAAAAAAGCCTCCCTGGAAGTATTAACCTATGGTACCGATGTAGCTAAACAACTTAATACTACAACTGAAGCAGTTGTACTCGGTTCCGTGAAGGATGATCTTTCTGCCTTAGGTAAATATGGTGTAACAAAGATTCATCATATTGCCAGTGATTTATTGAATCATTTTGATGCACAGGTTTATTCTAACGTAATTGCACAGGTAGCAAGTGCTTCCGCCGCTACCGTAATTATTTTTTCCAACAATGTTGATGGTAAGGCAATTGCTCCCCGTCTCTCCGTTCGGTTAAAAGCTGGATTAGTAGCAGGCGCTGTTGCATTACCGGATACCAGCAACGGGTTTGTGGTAAAGAAAATCGTTTTCTCCGGAAAAGCATTTGCCAATGTATCCATAAATACAGCCATAAAGATCATTTCATTAAGTCCCAATGCTTACAAAATTGTTGCCGGAGAAGGTGTTGCTGATGTTGTAATTTTTAATGCAACGGTTGATACTCCCCGGGTAAAAGTGATTAGTACAAGTAAAGCCAGCGGCGAAATTCCACTTACAGAAGCTGAAATTGTGGTGAGTGCCGGTCGTGGAATGAAAGGCCCTGAAAACTGGGGCATGGTAGAAGAATTAGCCAAAACATTGCATGCAGCTACAGCCTGCAGCCGTCCGGTAGCCGATGCAAATTGGCGGCCGCATAATGAACATGTCGGGCAAACAGGCTATGCAATCGCTCCTAACTTATATATCGCCATTGGAATTTCTGGTGCCATTCAGCACCTGGCGGGGGTAAACAGGAGTAAAGTGATCGTTGTCATTAATAAAGACCCTGAAGCCCCTTTCTTCAAGGCTGCTGACTATGGCATAGTGGGGGATGCGTTTGACATCGTTCCCAAGCTTACAGAGGCAATTAAGAAATTAAAAGCCGTTTCATAGGCTGACAGTTTTAATTAATAATATGGAGGTTGAAAGGGTTTAATTCTTTCAACCTTTTTTATTGACCTGAAATCGCTTTCCTGGCTTCCACCTATTATTAATGAGTAGCTAAAATCCTTCTTTTTAAAGGCATTAGTTTTTATATTTGCTTATCAATTTATTATTATGTTACTATCAGCTTAAAGAAATCTTAAAATGGAACCACATAGAAACTGTGCCTACAATAAAAGGAAAAACATAGAATTCTATGTGAAAACCTATGTTTCTATGTGCCTATGTGGTTCAAAAAGACTCAGGTTTAGTTATCCAGATAGTCACTTATTATTAACTAATTCACGGGTTAGGGTATGAAGAAGATAGAACTGGAAATTGTGGCTTTGTCACATAGCATTACTCAAACTCATTCCTATGCAGTAGTACTGGGTGAAGTAAACGGATTAAGGCGTTTACCCATTGTTATAGGCGGCTTTGAAGCCCAGGCCATTGCCGTAGCACTTGAGAAAATGCAACCAAGCCGCCCTCTTACACATGATCTGATGAAGAATTTCATGAATGCCTTTGCAATCGACCTTCATGAAATTATTATCTGCGATCTGCAGGAAGGCATTTTCTATTCAAAACTGGTTTGTTCTACAGAAAATGATACGGTAGAAATTGATTCAAGAACATCAGATGCTATTGCTCTGGCAGTTCGTTTTGGTTGTCCCGTTTATACGTATGAAAATATTTTAGAAAGCGCCGGCATACTAATGGAAGACACAGAGGGCAAAGGAAAAAAGAAAAAAGTGAAACAGGAAGTGATGGTTGAAAAAAGCGGCTCCACCGGGAATGAAGATCTAAAGACGATGACTTTAGAAGAATTAAATATTCTTTTGAATGATGTACTGGAAGGAGAGGATTATATCCGTGCTATTGCCATCCGCGATGAAATAAACAGCCGAAGAAAGAATAAGTGATAATTGTTGAAACAAGACTTTTTTTTGAAAACCCGGTGTCCATTTACCTATGATAATCTTTCCAAATTGCAAGATCAATCTTGGCCTAAATATCCTTAACAAAAGAAGCGATGGCTATCATAACCTCGAGACCATTTTCTATCCCATTCCACTATCAGATTCCTTAGAAATAATTGAAAACAGGCAAACTGTCAAAAGCCCTGTCTTCCCATTTACAACGAGTGGACTACCCATTTCGGGAAAGCCATCATCCAATCTTTGTGTAAAAGCTTACCGGCTGTTAAAACAGGATTTCCCGGATATTCCGGGAGTAAAAATTCATCTGCATAAGATTATTCCTTCGGGTGCCGGTTTGGGTGGTGGAAGTGCAGATGCAGCTTTTTCGTTGAAGGTAATGAATGAACTATTCGGGCTTCATCTAAATAACGATCAGCTAATCCAATATGCTGCTAAACTCGGCAGTGATTGTCCTTTTTTTATAATCAATAAACCCTGTTTTGCACAGGGACGTGGTGAAATACTGGAAGAAATTCAACTTGATCTTTCACTTTTCAAGATTGTCATTGTCAACCCCCGTATTCACATAGATACAGGCAGGGCATTTTTAAATATGACCCCTTCAAAACCGGAAAAAACGGTAAAAGAGATTATTGCCGGCCCAATGGAAAGTTGGAAAGATGAACTGATAAATGATTTTGAAAAAATAATTTTCCCGCAACACCAGGAAATTATGGATATTAAAGATAGTTTGTACAGCAATGGCGCTATCTATGCCTCCATGAGTGGTAGCGGTAGTACAGTATTTGGAATTTTTCCAAAAGAACAACAATTGCAGCTTAGCTTTCGTCCTGCTTACTTTGTAAAGGAATTACAAAGCTGAATTAAGCAAGTCTTCCAATACCAATGCCTCGGTTATCATCTGTAAATTCCCGTCAGCATCTCTTGGCCATTCTTTCTTTGGTCTGTCCCAATACAACTCAACTCCATTCTTATCAGGATCATCTAAATAAATTGCTTCAGAAACGCCATGGTCAGCAGCACCGGTCAATGGGTAGGAAGCATCTATCAATCTTTTTAATACAACAGCCAAATCCTTACGGGTAGGATATAAAATGGCAGTATGATATAAACCGGTGGCTCTTTCGGGGGCTGGTCCAGCATTTTTGCTATGCCAGGTGTTCAACCCGATATGATGGTGGTAGCCGCCCGCTGAAATAAATGCAGCTCCATTGCCAAAGGATTGCTGTAATTCAAATCCTAAAAGGTCGAGATAGAATTTTAAAGATTTTTCAATGTCGGCCACTTTTAAATGAATATGACCAATCCTTGTGCCTGCAGGAACAATATATGTCACTAATAATTATTTAAACCTCAAGTTACATGATTCAAATTGAAAAAGAAGCAACAGTGGTATTGCTTATGTTGTTTTTAAATCTGATAGCAATCAGATATAGTAGTTTTTGTATAACAACTAAAAGGGATAGCTTTTTTAATTCTGAGAACCTCTGCCTTACCTCCTTATATATTTATCCCTGCCTGCCATATCTACGCATTTGCTTCGGCATGGCAGACAGGTTCGCTGTGTTATCTGAGCCCTAATCAGTGAAATCTGTGGTAAAAAACAAACCCGGACTCCACCTTGAAATGCTCTCTGCTGTTTGCCCTTTGCCATTTTTTTATTATCTTGCAGCCCCGAAGGAATCTATTCGGATAAATAATAAGTAATCAAACAACAATCATCCATATCATTTCTGCGGCAGAATCTTGATCTGCTTAATCATCGATGATTCTTTCAATAGTATCGGATTTCAGGTAATCCGGATTTTTCTTTTTTCAATTTCTATTTTTCAATTATTATCATTTCATTTATGCAAACTACTATTGACATGTCATCAACAGCACAATATTATTTTGAACTGGAAGAAAAATTTGGTGCACATAACTACCATCCGATTCCGGTTGTGCTTCACCGTGGTAAAGGCGTACATGTATGGGATGTAGATGGCAAACAGTATTATGATTTCCTGAGTGGCTATTCTGCCGTAAATCAGGGACATTGCCATCCAAAAATAGTACAGGCCCTGGTAGAACAGGCACAACAACTTACATTAACCAGCCGCGCTTTTCACAGCGATATGCTGGGAGAATATGTACAATTCATTACCAGTTATTTTGGCTATGATAAGGTGTTACCGATGAATACCGGGGTTGAAGCGGTAGAAACAGGTATCAAACTTTGCCGTAAATGGGCCTATCAAATAAAGGGTATTGCTGAAGGCAACGCAAAAATAATTGTATGTGAAGGAAATTTTCACGGGCGAACATCAACGGTTATTTCTTTTAGTAATGATCCGGCTGCCAGAAAAAATTTCGGCCCCTATATGCCCGGTTTTGAAGCCATCCCTTTTAATGATGTAAAGGCGCTGGAAAATGCCCTGGCAGATAAAAATGTAGCCGGCTTTTTAGTTGAACCGATACAGGGAGAAGCCGGCGTATTAGTACCGGATGATGGCTATTTAGCAAAAGCAAAACAACTTTGTACCGATGCCAATGTTTTATTTATAGCTGATGAAATACAAACAGGTCTTGCCAGAACCGGTAAAATGCTGGCCTGTGATCATGAAGAAGTCAGGCCTGATATTTTGTTACTTGGCAAAGCATTGAGTGGTGGTATGCTGCCGGTTAGTGCTGTACTTTGTGATGATGAAATAATGATGACGATAAAACCCGGCGAACATGGTTCCACCTATGGTGGCAATCCGCTGGCCTGTAAAGTGGCGATGGTATCCTTAGCAGTATTACAGGAAGAAAAAATGGCTGACAATGCTGCTGCAATGGGACTATTGTTAAGAAATGAATTGAATGCATTGCAATCAAAACATATTGCGTTGGTAAGAGGTAAAGGGTTACTGAATGCTATCATTATTCAGCACGCTAATAAAGAAGCTGCCTGGGAATTATGTTTACAATTAAAAGAGAATGGCTTGCTGGCAAAACCAACCCATGGTGATAAGATACGCTTTGCACCTCCGCTTATTATAACAAAAGAGCAGGTGTTGGACTGTGTGGCTATAATCAGTGATAGCCTTTCAATACTGAATTAAACAATCCTGTAACTGATTGAAATCAAGAGGTTGTCCTAAAAGTCAATTCAAGAATAAATGCCGGTAAGGCGATAAGACGGTAAGTATTAAAATTCGACATACTATTTTCTTCCCGACTTTCCGTCTTCCCGGCAATATGTAGCTTTTAGACAACTTCGTTTTCATTACCAATATAATTAACTTCGAAAAATGGATACACATCTTCACCACGACAGGAACGTTCACCAGGAAGAACATATGAAGAGCAGTGAAATGCTGCGGGATATCGTTATTGGTATGAGTGATGGGCTGACAGTGCCTTTTGCATTGGCTGCAGGACTTAGTGGTGCTGTTGATTCTACATCAATTATTGTTATTGCCGGTATTGCTGAAGTGGCTGCCGGTTCTATTGCGATGGGATTGGGTGGTTACTTAGCCGGAAAAACAGAACAAGATCATTACAACAGCGAAGAAAAAAGAGAATACCACGAAGTGGAAAATCTGCGGGAAAGAGAGATAGAAGAAACCAAAGAATTTTTTGCCAATATTGGGTTAAGTAAAGAACTACAGGACAAAGCAACTGCCGAAATTGCGATGGATAAAAAACAGTGGGTGGATTTTATGATGAAATATGAATTGGGTCTTGAAAAACCCGATCCAAAAAGAGCCACCAAGTCAGCCATGAATATCGGTCTTTCTTATATCGTAGGTGGCCTGGTTCCATTGAGCCCCTACTTTTTTGTGAACTCACCATTAGAAGGATTGAAATTATCAGCTATTGTAACTTTGGTTTGTTTATTCGTTTTTGGTTTTTTCAAAAGCAGGCTTACCGGTATCAATCCCTGGTGGGGGGCACTGCGGGTTATGCTGATTGGTGCCATTGCTGCGGGGGCTGCATTTGGCGTAGCCAAATTGTTTGAAGGATAAAAAGTGGAATGATTATTTCCAGGGTGTTGGTATAACGCCACTTGTTTTGCCATGACCACGAAGGATCAGAGAGAGTTCAAATGTATTGGCTCTTTTTGCAGCTTCCGTTAGTGTTGAAGTGGTAATATCATAGGAAAAACCCACCTGGAAATCACCATAACTGATGCCTAAATAGGGTATCATCGCATTGTCTGACCAATACCATAAGCCCGCATTTAAAATAATATCTCCCCCTTCATTACCGGACAAAAAATAACCCAACGCTCCACCGATGGAGAAATAACTGGCCCCCCCCTGATTCTGATAAACACCGTTTGTTGATAGAATTATCCTATCAGAAAGAAAGGTCTCCAGGTTTCCATGAATGACATACCTCCTTGGCAAGTTCTGTTTCTCGTCGTATACAAATGTCTGGTTCGGTGTATTGATATGAAAAGCCGAAACACCCAGATCGATATTGGTATTATTCTTTCTATACGTATACAAAAGCCCTGCACTGACTGAAAGATAAGGTCGCATACCTGATAAGGCAGACTCACCGGTTGGAAGATTAGTATCAAAACCAATCCCGGTAAATTGCTCTCCAAAACTTAGTTTGCTCAGATCTAAACGGCGGTGACCATAACTTAATCCAAGGCCCACTCCTAAACGTTGTTCGGCCAATTCATCATTATTTGCCTTATTGATATGCCCGATACGGGCACCATTTTGTTCATATCCTTCCTTTTTCATTAAACGGATATTGGCTGTTGCATTTAGAGAAGCATAGTTGCTTTTTAATGCCCCGCCTGTTGATTCATCATACATCATCATACCTCCTATTCCTACCCGGGTATTTTCATCAACAAAATTTCCCGCTACTTCCTGAAAGATCTTACTATCAAAAGAAATTGTTCCGGTTGAAAACGGTTTGCCGGGTCCACTCCACTGATTTCTGTAATTAGATATCACCCGCCATTTTCCATTGATATTTGCTGTTAGTGCCGGATTAATAGTAAGTGGTGAAGAAAAAAATTGGGAAAAGCCTGGGTCTTGTGCATACGAAGTTGTGATGGTCATCAAACAAAAAAGTAATACGCCAGCATGTCTTGTTTTTTTCATATCAATACAATTAACGTATTAAAACGGAGTTACCGGAACGCTTAACAATTTTTCCGTCGTTTGTAATCCCTGTTGCTATCCATTGATAGGTATCAATAAGCGGGGGTTTTCCGTTGAAAAATCCATCCCACCCTTGTCCGGTTATTTTTGTCTCATACACCAATTGCCCCCACCTGTTGAAAACCCGGAAATAGCTTAATTCTTTTATATTAACCAGGAATGGGATCAACTTATCATTATGACCATCTCCATTGGGAGACCATGCTTTTGGTACAAGAATATCTGCATTCACTAAAGGGGGTACCTGAACAGGCATTCTGACTAAAATCGTATCTGTAACTGAGCAACCGCCAATAGTTGTAAATCTTATTTTGTATTCAGTTTGTTGGTTATAATTAAAAACAGGATTACTGATTGTTGAAGCGCTTAGTCCTGTTGCAGGAGTCCATAAATAATTCGAACCAATATTCCTGGCAGTCAATTGAAGTGGTGTATTTGGCATAGCGGTAACCGAAGTATAACGAACTGCAGGTATTGGAACACTGATAACAATGTTTATCGTAACGGGAACAGCACATTGATTGGCCGAAGGAGTAAATGTATAAGCTGTTGTTCCGGCGGCAGCTGTATTAATTGTTGCAGGATTCCAGGTGCCGCCAATGCCATTATTGGAAGTGGCAGACAATCCCGGTGCTGTTGAATTCTGACATAAAGGACCAATTAGTGTAAACGTTGGCGCTAGTTGCGGCGTGATCAGAATATCCATAGTAACCGTGCTTGCACACTGGCCTGTTGTTGGTGTAAAAGTATACGTTGTTGTTCCTGCTGTTGCAGTATTAATTGTTGCCGGGCTCCAGGTTCCTATGATTGCTGGCGAATTGGTTGAACTGGTTGGCAGTGCCGGTGCTGTTGAATTCTGACATAAAGGACCAATTAGTGTAAACGTTGGCGTTAGTTGCTGCGTGATCAGAATATTCATGTTAACCGTGCTTGCACACTGACCTGTTGTTGGTGTAAAAGTATACGTTGTTGTTCCTGTTGTTGCAGTATTAATTGTTGCCGGGCTCCAGGTTCCTATGATTGCTGGCGTATTGGTTGAACTGGTTGGCAGTACCGGTACTGTTGAATTCTGGCACAATGGCCCGATTGCAGTAAATGTTGTTGTGATCGAATTAGTGATTACAATATCCTTGGTTGTTGCACTGGCACACTGACCAGCAGCAGGAGTAAATGTATAGGTTGTTGTACCTGCTGTTGCCGTATTGATTGTTGCCGGGCTCCAGGTTCCCGTGATAGCAGGTGTATTGGTTGAACTGGTTGGTAATGCCGGTGCTGTTGAATTCTGGCACATTGGCCCGATTGCAGTAAAAGTTGGTGTGATCGCATTTGTGATTACAATATTCATGGTTGTTGCACTGGCACACTGAGCAGCAGCAGGAGTAAATGTATATGTTGTTGTTCCAGCTGTTGCAGTATTGATTGTTGCCGGGCTCCATGTTCCCGTTATAGCAGGTGTATTGGTTGAACTGGTTGGCAATGCCGGTGCTGTTGAATTCTGACATAACGGTCCAATTAATGTAAAAGTTGGCGTTAGTTGCGGAGTAACCACAATATTCATAGTTGTAGAAAAGACACACTGACCAGCATTTGGTATAAATGTATACGTTGTTGTTCCAGCTGCTGCAGTATTGATTGCTGACGGGCTCCAGGTTCCTGCAATAGCAGGTATATTGGTTGAACTGGTTGGTAATGCCGGTGCTGTTGAATGCTGACATAATGGTCCAATCGAAGAAAATGTTGGCGTATTACTTGGATTGACAACAACAGTAGTTGAAGTAGTAGCAGAACAACCATTTGCTGCCGTTAATGTAACGCTATATACCCCCGATGCCGCAGTCGTAACATTGATGATAGTTGGGCTTTGTGAAGTAGCAGTAAATAAATTAGGGCCCGTCCAGCTATACATAGTTGCTCCGGTAGGGGTTGAAGTAAGACTTAATGCGGCACCGGAACATACCGGGGAATTACTGGAGGACGTTGCTATTGGCAATGCATTCACGGCTAATGTGTAAGTTACTATTGCCGGTGCACAGGGTGCTCCCGAAGGATTATTGGTGCTAACGGTTATGATCACTGCATTTCCGGCATCAGCAATTGCCGGTGTATACGTAAATGAAAAGGGTGAACTATTGGTTGCAGACGGATTTATTACACCAGCTCCGTTGGAAGTGATCGTAACATTGGTTGCATTACTGAATGTATTACCGCTTACCGTTACAGGCGTTACTCCACAGGTATTGCCACCCGTGCTGCCAAGTGTAAGTATGGGTCCGTTGGCACAACCGCAGGATACATTGAAACTACTTCCTGTTCTTGTACATCCTGCAGCATTTCTAACCGTAATAGTATAGCTTCCGTTAGCAACGCTGCTGAATATTGTACCAGCCTGATAGACTACTCCATTCAAACTATATTCAAGTCCGGCCCCTACAGGACTTGTGACCGTAACGATAGCATTCCCAAAGCCAAGGCTGCAATCAACGGTGTGTACAGGGCTCGCAGGTGATGCAGGTTGTGGATTAATAATAATAGTTGCCGATGCAACTGATGTACAACCTGCAGCATTGGTGACAGTATAATTATATGTTCCTCCTGCAAGACCGCTTAGTATCGCTGTTAATGTATTACCTGTAATGGCTCCCGGGTTAATGGTCCAGCTTCCTGCAGGTAAATTATTTAATACTACAGAGCCTGTTGCTACCGTACAGGTTGGTTGCGTGATGGTCTCTACTGTTGGTGCTGCTGGTGTGAGTGGTTGTGCATTGATAACAATATTTGCAGAAGCAAGGGATGAACATCCTGATGCATTGGTAACAGTATAGGTATATGATCCTGTTGATAAACCGGTT